>JBBSTS010000025.1:0-9440 GCA_038235675.1 Myxococcota bacterium
CGACCTGCTCGAGGCCCTCGACCTGATAGAGTCGGGCACTGCGCGCGCAGATCCCATCGAGCTGCAGCAAGCTCATGCGGTCGTAGTAGTCCCAGTTGCCTTCGGGGCCCGCGTAAGGGGCGTCACTGAGCCAGTGGTGGGTGGCCATGGCAAAATGATCCAGTCCTTGATCGTGGACGGCGTTGGTCAGGTAGACGTAGTCCAGGCCACCGAAGCGCGCCCCGACCTCGATGAGGCTCGGTCCTTCCGGGGTGTGGATCAGCTCCATGTGAAAGGGCGAGCGACGCAGGCCGGTCGCCTCGACGACCTGTCGGGCATAGGCCTCCAACGGCGCAAACGCTGGGTCGGTACGCCGCACGTGATGGCAGAACCTATACAGGTTGGGCTTGCCGTTGCCGGGGGCCCGCTCGTAGCGCGTCATGTTGAGTACCTGCGCCCGTCCTCGGTGGTCCAGCTGGCCGTTCACGGCGTATTCGGGCCCCTCCAAAAAGGTTTCGAGGATGAGGGCGGTGTCGGGTACCTTGGCGAAGTAGGCCGCCAGCTCTGCATGCGGCGTCGTCGCGACAAAAAAGCCGACGTCCTGGTTGGCCATGCCGTCGTTGGGTTTGAGAACAAATTTCTTTGGCAGCGGCTGCGCCAGCAGCTCTTCCAAAGAACGGACCAGGCGGGTCTGGTTGACCGCGATGTGGGGGTGAGAATCCCGCAGGTAGGCTTTGAGACTGTTTTTGTCGCGAAACAGGCGCAGGGTGTCCGGCGCGTTCCAGTCGAGGCCGAGAGCCGCGGTGATCTCGGTGGCCAGGCTCACCATGGTCTCCTGGTAGGCGATCACCCCCTGGATGCTGTAACTCCGCCGCAGCTGTCGCAGCAGGACGGGCAGGGGAGCCTGGTCCAGGTAGCATTCGTCGAGGGCGATGCCGCTGCGCAGCAGGGGCACGTAGGGGCGCCAGAAGATGGCCTGGCGGCGTGAGGGCCACAGGATCAGGGGCCGCAGGTCGAACTCACGCTGGGCCGCCAACATGATCTGCTCGGCATAGTTGTTGGTCGGGTGGAGCAACAGGTAGGTGACCTGCATAAAAAAATCCCTTCAGGAACCGCTCAAACCCTAACGCTTTGCGGAAAATAGGTAAAGCGAGCTGCCATTTGCGCCTCGGGGGCGACCAGCTCGCTCGGCCTTGTGCCACGGGCGAACCCCGAGTTAACCAGCCTGGCCGTCGGCCTCAGCAGCGGGCGGCACGGTATCGGCGCCGCGGCGAGCTTCCTGGGCCCAGGCTGCCAGGATGCTGTCGTGCAGGGGGGTGCGCAGGTCGCGACTGTTGTGGCCCCTGCCATGGCCGCTGACGTGGGTGGCCAGCTGCCCGGAGGGCAGCCTCACCTCACAGTTGTCGGCCAGACGCAGGCCTGCAGCCAGCTGGCCCGCGCCGCTGACCAGTCTGTCCGCCGCAGCCGTGGTCACCAACAGCCGGCGGGCGGGCACGGGGGCCTGCAGCGCCTGCAGCATGTCGAGGCTGTCGAGACGCGCGACGGCCAACAGGCGGCGCACGGCAGCCCCCAGCGGCCGCCCCAGGCGCGCCGACACCACCCGGTCGATGGAGGAGAAGCCGCGCACATTGGCAAACAGCCCCAGGGGCTCGGCTCGCAGCAGGCCCTGCTGCGCCAGGCGCTGTACACCACGCACGCCGAGGGCGGCGCCCAATGAGATCCCATAGATCCCCAGCTGGCGGGCACCGAGCTGCCGTCGGGCGTAGTGCACGGCGGCGGTGAAGTCGTCCACCGCCTGCTCGAGGCTGTGCTGTACTCCTAGGCTGCGGCCGACGCCGCGGCTGTTGTAGAGGAAGATGCGCAGGCCGTAGTCGGCCGCAAAGGCGCGGGCCTCGGCGTAGGCCATCTCGTAGGTCATGGCGAAGCCCACGACCACCAACAGCATGGGCCGCACGGTGGCCTCGGACACCGGCTTGGTCAGGGGCGGCTCCAACAGCATGCCGTCCAGCCAACTGGACTCGGCATCGGCGGTGCAGAACGACAGCCGGGAGGCGAACCCCGCGGCCAGATCAGCACGGATCTGCTCGGCATGGTAACGCAGGGCCAGCCGACAAAATGCCCCCCGGCAGATTGGGGCGGCAGCTGGGTGGAGCAGGGCCATGCAGCCCTGTCGCAACCAGCGTCGCAGCAGGCCAACTGGCGCGGGCTTGGTGGCGGCGGGTGGGCCGTTGTCGGCTGCAGGAGTGTGCTGCAGGGCCATGGCACGGCGCCGAAAGTGCAGGTCGAAGGGGCTGCCCGGGCCCGTGAGCCCGCCCCACTGCGGGGCGCCCAAGGTGCGCTCGCGCGCGGCGAGCGCCTCCAGTTGGCCCAGCTGACGACTCAAGTGCGGCGCCGCTGGGTCCACCCGAACGCGGTCTTTCACCGCGAGCCTGGCTTGACCTTCAGACGGGTGACGATGTCGGCATCGACCTGCGGCAGTTCAGGCCCAAAGGCGACACATAAGGTTCCCCGCAGAGTTTGGTCGGGGCTGCTCAGCGCATAGACGGTAGACTCCTCATCGGGGCTGGAGGTCCCCTCGATTCGGATCAGCTCATCGACCTGAACCTTCTCGGCCGCAAACAACGTATCGCTGGACAAAAATCGTACGCCCTTGGATTCGGCGCGGCACTGGCCGCCGTAGCCCTTTTTTTCTAGGCGCTGTAAGACTTCGACGAGTGATTCCATCCGTCCACCTCCTGGCTTAATTGTCACTTTAGGGGAGCGAGCCGGGCGCTGGCAAGGGGTACGGGAAATGCCTACCTCACCTGGTGATTGCCAGACCGGCCAGCTGCGGCATGCCAAACGCCGTGGCCGGCGGGAATGGCCAGTGGGTCGGACGCCTGTCGTCCTGGCAGAGGGGCCGATCCAGCAAACCGCGCAGCATGCGAACGCTGAGGGCTTCGTTGCGCTCGGGAAGTTGCGGATAAAGGACCTCCAAAGACAGGCCACGCAGCTCCGGGCGCTCGGCAATTTTTTCACCGAGATTTTCGAGGTCGGCGTGCACCTGTTCCATCTCGTGCTCGTCGTCTATTTTTGGCGGCAGGTAGACGCAGTGGCCCTGAAACACCACTTGATGGGGCGCCCAGCAGGGCGCGCTGGACATTTCCATCAGGTCGTGAAGGCATTTTTTTTCGCCTTTTTCATCGAGGTCCGAGGCCATTCCATCGCTGAGGACCAAAACCGTCAAGGGCAAATGTGGTTGCGCCGGGTCGGCCCATCGCCGCTCTTCGTAGCTCGAAGTTTGTTGCCAGATCCGATAGCCCAGGGGGCTGAGGCCAAAGCCATGCCGCCACGGAAAGAAGGTCGCGAACAGCGCCCCGACCTTGGCCGGAGCGTCGATGAGAAAATCGGCATCCGCACGGTCCTCGGGGTCGCAGAGCGGCACGAGGCGCAGGGGCCCGGAAAATGCCGAGGCGCCGCAATACAGTTCGGCCAAGACGCGGCAGCCCTCCTCCATCTGCAGGCGCATGGCGTCCGAAATGGAACCGCTGTTGTCGACCAGCACGACGGTGTCGAAGGTGCGGACCTGCCACTGTCCGCTGCGCGCAAAGTCGCTTGGCTTGGGTGCCTCACGCCGCGCCGCGGCGTACCAGGGTTGCATCAGGCTGGGGCTCCAAACTTCGAGGGAAGAATAGAGGCTCCAAAGGCGCGCCAGCTTACGGCAGCAGAACAGGGCCGTCACCGCTTCGCGAAGGCTGTTGGCTCGATGGTAGGCAGCGCTCTGCTGGCGCATGTCGTCGGGCAACTTGGCCACGAAATGGTTGAGGTGTCGCAGGCCCACCTCTGCCGCGATAACCTGCGGTAGGCCGACCGGCAGGTCACAGATGTGCACCATCGGGCTAAGAGATTTTGCCCCCTCCACCCCGTTTAGCTTGCTGAAAGCCGGCAAACGCGGCGCGCCTTTGTCGCCCTTGCGTCGCTTACTGCCGGTGCCTTGCTCCAACTGTGCGGCCTCTGCGGCCCAATCGCTCAGCCAGGCCCGTGCTGCCTCACTGGGCTCTTTTCCCGCGCTGCCTGGTTTGGACAGCGGCTGCCAGACCGGCGTGTGGGTCGTGGTGGACGAGGCGGCTGAAGTAGACGGCATCATCCCGGGATTTTTAGGGGAAGAGGTCTGCCCTGTCTAGGCCGGACCTTCCAATGCCTGGCCAACGCCGGCGCGGTGGACGAGCCCAGGCGTTCCAAAGGACGCCACCTTGGCAAAGGGCCAATGCTGCGGGTTGGGCGGCCCAGCCGTCCCGGGGCGGTCCATCAGGCCACGCATCAGGCGAACCGACAGGGGCAGCGGATCTTCGTTTTGGGCCTCGGTAAATACTTGGAAGCTGATCCCCGGGAGGTCGCGGTTGGCGGTAACCCGCTCGGCAAATTGGCGAAACCTCATTTGCTCGGCCTGCAGGCGACTGGCGCTGGCGGCGGCCCAGGGAGCAGCGACATCTGGCAGTTGGGTGCGGGAGGGCCCCAAGAGGTGGCACTGCACGCTAACCTGGTCCGCCGGCCAGTCCGCGCGGTTTTGGAAATTGAACAATTTCTTCTGGATGTGGCTTTGCCCGAAAGTGCCCAGATCATCGGCGTCGCCGTCAGTCAAAAGTAGCAGGTTGAGGCGCTTGTGCGCGCCTCCAGGACAGGGCTCCGATAGCGCCTGATAGGAACCTATCTGCTGCACCACGGCGCTACCAAGTGGGCTGATCCCGATCCCTTGGTTGTGGGGAAACCATTGCGCAAAAAGTGGCAGCAGGTCTGCACTGTGCGCCACTTTATAAGCCCCCCCACGGTGGCTGGCGGGGATCGAATGGCGGGTATGCGGCGGCGCATTGAGCGGCGCAACGTATAGGGGGCCAGAAAATCCACCTGCGTTGCGACAGATGAGTGCCAAGGATTGCAGGCCCTCGAGCATTTCCTTCTGCTCCGAGATCCGAATGGAGCCGCTGTTGTCCACCAGGGCCAGGGTCTCGCAGCTCAGGGCCGACCACAAGGCGGGCGGAAACAGGTCCACCGAAGCCGGCACGGGCCTATCCGCTGCGGCGTACAGGCGCTGCATCATCTTCGGCACCCAAACGTCCCAGGCGGTAACCAAGCGATAAATTTGCGCCGTTTTACGCCAGTTGAGCTCCGCCGCAACCCGCTCGTCCAGGCCCCAGGCAGCCACAAAATCGTCGCGATGTTGCGCCATCTCGAACTGTAAAAAATCCACCAGTCGGGTCAGCCGGCGGCGGTCACAGAGCTGCAGGACGTTGAGCGACAGGTCCTCGGGCAACCTCGCGAGTTCGCGCCAAAAGCTAGGGGCAACCGTGGAAGGCCGCGTCCGTCGCCGCCGGGGCTCGACCGGCACGGCGAGGTCCTCGGCAGGTGCGCAGCGGGGGCGTTTTCTGGGCTGCTGGGTGGCCTCCAGGGCTGCCTCTGAAGTCCGCCTGCGATGATCTTTCGCCCAACCGTTTGGCGCCTCAGGTCCCCTCGCCGTGGCGGCGACAGCTGGTCCTCCAAGGTGAGCATGGTCAAGCACTTCAGGAGAAGAGTCCCGGGAATCGATCCGCATCTGCTGTCTTTATGCGAGGCGCTTTGCCCTGTCTAGCGAACAAAACGAAGAGCTGGTGGGCCACCCGCTTGCCGGCCTGCTCGGATGCCGCGTCAGCGCTGGCGCGGCAAATCGGCGTCCTTCGGGCAACGTCCTTTTATCCCACGCCCTCGGCACCTGCCCCGCACTGGCCGGCCAGGTGGAGGGCCAGCAGGCAGAGGCTCGCGGCGCCCAGACCGAACGTCAAACAGGCGCCCAGGCAACAGGCCTGGACGCTAGAGGGGGTAAAGACGACGCATTGCGAGGCAGCAGGCAGCCGCGGTGAGTTTGCCTGGGCCCTCCAAGGCGGCCGGCGCTTCGCCCGGCGACGGCGCGCACGGGCCGCCGCGCGGGCGACGGGCGCAACGACGCAGGGAGGGGGCGGCGAGTCAGCCTCCTCATCTTCGGGCACAGGCGGCGGCGCCACCGCGGCGAGCCAGGCATAGATGGACGCGGCAGCGGCGGCCGGCAGAGCTTCTTGGGCCTGCTCCCACGCCGAGTACCAGACTTTGACCACCCCGTCGTAGTGCCCCAGCAATGCATGGTCGCGCATCTCCTCGGAGGTGCGATGGTAGCTGTCGCCGTGACACTCTATGGCCAGGCGCCGCTCACCCTGCTGGAGGGTCAGATCGATGCAGAGATCGCCGTAGGGTTCCTGCAGACGCAGCTGCGCCGTGGGACAGCAGGAATCGGCCACGAGGGACTGCACCGCCTCGCCGACCCGCACCTCCCAGGCGCTGGGCACCTCTGCGGCGCCGCGAACGGCTTCGATCGCCGGCCGACACGCCTCGGCCGCCGCAAACCAAGCGGGCGCCGTGCCCTGCTCGGCGGCGAAAAAACGCAATGCTCGGGCCATGGACAACAGATGGCGGGGCCACTCCTCGGCCGGCGGCAGCGGCAGCTCGGACTCCAGCCAGCCCCGCACCGCCTTGTGGACCGCCGTCGTCCGTGGCTCCTCGGCGCCACGGCCCAAAGCCACGAGGGCACGGTAGAGCAGGGGCGTCGGACAGTGCCTGCCGCTGTGCTGCAGGAGCTGCAGGCCCCAGTCGCGCAGCGCCCGCTGAACGTCGAGCTCCAGCGGCAGGGCCATGCCGCCGCTGAGCAGGGCGACGGCGCCCTCGTAGAAATGTACCGTTGTCAGATCGAGGCTGGGGCAGCAGGCACCCGACAGCGGCGAGGTCGCCAGAAAAGCAGCCAGAGAGCCGCTCAGGGCACAGAAACTGGCCTGCGACGGACGGCCATGCAGCTTGACCAGGCCGCTGAGCAACAGGCCCCACACCGAGGCATCCCCGGGCCCGCCGGGATCCTCGGCCGTCGTCGCGAGGCTGGCCTGCAGCCAGCTCTCGAGGGCCGACTGGGGCGTTGCTCCGAGGTTGAGCTGCAGCTGCCCCAGCGCCCAGACGACCTCGGAGACGCACGTGAGCGAGGGGGTCAGGGGGCTCGCGAGGGCGTAAACGGCATAGCCTCTGAGCGCCTTTCGCTGCGGCTGCGTCCAATCCAGCCGCAGGCGCGCCAAGCCACCTAAGATGAGCCGCAGATCCAGCGTCGAGGGCCGCTCGCAGCCGCGCAGGTTGGCCAGGAGCCAAGCCCCATAAGCCGCAGCATCCTTTGCCGCGAAGCTCGGCGACAGGCGCCCCACGCCGTAAACGAAGCGAGAAAAGTGCGATCGGGGCAGCGGCACTTCCAGGTCGATATATCGGCGGACCCACGGGCCGAGCGCCTCCTGCAGGCAGGGAGGCTGCTCGCCGGGGAAAAGCTGCCCGAGCCCGTCGACGAGGTTGACCAGGTTGAGCCGAGCAGATTTGTCGCTTGCGGGAGATTCTGCCTCTTGATTGGCGCGCTGCAGGCCGCCCAGAAACCAGGCCTGCAGGCGACTCTGTTCGAGGGGATCAAACGGCAGCTGCAGCTGCCCCAGGCCTTGCGCCAGCTGGGCAAGGGCATAATTCCGAGCGACGACATTGGGGTCCAGCTTGTCAATCACCCAGCGGGCCAACTCTGCCGCCAGCGAAGGGTCCATGGAACGGCGCAGACGCGCCACGCCGTTGCAGACGGTCGCCACGCGGACCGGCCCGGGCGTTCGAGCGGTCACCAAGGACCTCTTAATCCAAGCCAAAATGGCCTCCTCGGTGACGTCGTCGAGCTCGGTGCGGAACTGCCCCAGCTCGAAGCAGAGGTTGGTGGTGTGGACCGCGTTGCAGGCGGGAAGCTGGGAGAACTTGGCGGCCAGCGAGGCGGCCATACGCGCCTTTTGCTTGGTCGTCGCCGCGGTGGGCGGGGCGGCGCGCAGCTCCCGGAAACAGCAGATCAAGGCGTCGGCAGGGTGGGAACCGTTGGGACTGGCGTTGGCAACGACGGGAAGCGGGGCGGACACCGACGAAAGTAGGGACGCCTGCCGGATCCCCGCTGGGAATGGATCGGCCTTCTTTTCACCATCGCATTTGGCAGCCGCGGGCTGCAGGGGTGCGACCAGCGGACGTGTCCATCGAGCTACCGACGAAGATTCGATTTCGCGCTGCGTTGTCTTCACTTTTTCCACCTATTTAATCCACCACCGTCCGGAGTCGTAAAAAAAGGCGACGACGCTGGTCCAACGCAATTGCGCGGCGGATGCGCTGCTGGGACGTGGCTGAAATTTTTCTACTGTCGTGTCGATTTAATACCCTCTTTTTTTGGGATTAACAAGCAGTCATGGGCGGCGAGATATGCTGGAGCTCGATGGCAGCAAGATGTTCGACGCGGCGCAGCGCCGGGCCTGGTTGCATCGACCCTCAGCCTTCCCCCACTGTTCAGCCGATGGACACCTCTCACGCCGCCTCCAGACGCTCTGCCTCGCATCCTCACCTGCGTCTGCTTCCCCTGCAGCTGGCCGCCAGGCCCCCTGTCCGTCCCGCCTCAGAGGGTATGGCTGTTGCGGCATCTATCGACCAGATGGACGCACCCTCGGCCAGCTCGGCACCGGCCGGGCCCACAGGGACGGGGATGCTGTCGCGGCAGCTGCCTACAAGCCCACGCCCCGAGCTCGATGATTGGCTGCAGCTGCAGGAAAATACCATCGCCGAGCGGCAGCGGGTGATCACCCATGTGTTTGGCATTTTGGCCAAGCAGAATAATTACTTGGCCCTGAGTACCTTCGCCCAGGATCTGGCAGACCGACAGGTGTTTTCCCGTGCACTACAATTCGAGCCGAGCGGACGGAGTCAGGCAGAGGCGGCCGTCGAGCGGGCCATCGGCCAGGAGCGGGCTGACCACCTGTTAAAAAAGCCCAGGCAACCTTGGCTCGAGTCGTCCTTGGGGCAGCGCCTGGGCTGTTGCTTTATGCGCCGTTAGAGGCCATGGCCCAGATCCTGGGCCATGCTGCTCCGTCATCGTCCTGTCCCAGGAGTTGACAGGCTGCCGCGGCGAACGTAGTCGAGGACCCAGAGACGCAAAAATGCGCAGTGCGATGGGTGAAGCAATGACTCTTTTGACGCGGATGTGTTGCAGCACGGTCGCCCTGTCTACGGGCGCCGGGACGGCGACTGAAACGACGCAGACGGCGGCGGCGACAGGTCGCCTCGAGCACGATTGGGTGGACTTGGGCCTTGAGGTCGAAGGCTGCCGGCCCTGCGATGCGGCGCCCAAGTCCAACTCGGCCTGGCGGCGCGCCTGCGCCCAGCTGCAGGGCGCGGTGGCGGCCGTCGGGATGGCGCTGCCCGACGGCCGGGCGGCCCTGCGCGGCCGGCTGCACGCCCGCCGGGCGCGGCAGCAAACCCATGGGACGCTCAGGGAGGTCGAGGCCGGTGCCCGCGCCTCGGCGACGCTGGCGGTGGGCCCCTCCCACGGGCCCCTGCCTGCCGCCCGGGCCCCCCTCGACCTCGCCGCCTGCGAGAGCGCC
>JBBSTS010000026.1:0-9288 GCA_038235675.1 Myxococcota bacterium
ACCTGACGCACCTTCCTCCAACGTAGGTGAGCTCTGCTCTAAACGTCGCCAAGAGGATTGGCTAAAAAATGGCGGCCGTGCACACGGCGTGGCGATGTGCATCCCACCGGGCCCACCAAATCCAAGTTTGCGATGACAAAAGCGTCGTGAGGCAGATCCTTATAAAAAGCATGAATGCGTATACTTTCGCATTTTTTTGGCCAGCCGCTATGAAGACGCATCGCCTCTGTCCAGATCTGCGGAAACGCACCGCGGAGGGCGGTGAATTCCCGATGGTAGCAGGCAGACCGTTGACGCATGACTTCTAGGCGGGCCTGGCCCCGCAGGCCGGGGGTGTCACGCGTCTTGCTTAATTCGCGTAGGCTCTTCGAGGCGCCACGGCTGCCGCCCGCTGCCATAGATCGTGGTGCGGCCTCGCGGCCGGCCTGCGAAGCCCTTGGGGTCGCACGCGCTGCCGCCCCTGAGATGCGCACTGCGCTGCTGCTGGGAGACACGGGGACGAAGGGGGCTGCCGCCTCATGCGCCCGTGAGGCTCGCACGTCGTCGACACAATGATGCTGCAAGGGGGCGGGCGCATAGCTCTGCGCCAACTGGGGGGGAGCAAGGGCCTGCAGCATGGATGGCACGCCAACGGTGGCGATGGGCCGCAGCGGCGCGCCAGTAGACCTTGGCCTACCGGCATCAGGGGCAGAAGTCGTGCTGCGCGCAAGGCCGCCGCCCGGACGCAGGCTGAGGCTGCGCGCTGCCTCCAACAGGTCTTGATTTGGCCGCGTCAAGGCGGCAGGGTATTGCTGTGGCGCAGAGGCGAAGGGAGTGCAGCAAGCAACCGGCTCTATCTGGTCAAAAGATTGCATCAGCGTGCTCCATAGTGGGTTGAAACGTGCTTTTTGCCACACAGCGCGAGCAAAATACAACCCACGAAGCTGCCGCTTGCCGATTCAGCCAAATACACAGCGTGCCACCACCGGTTTGGGCCCAAACAAGTGGCGTAAGAGCTGCAGTGCAGTAATCAGGCTGACGTGGTGCGGCATGTGGCATGCGGCTGTAGGCCTATCTCATCGCCGAGCCGCCAATTCCAGCCAGGACCAGGCCCGCTCCTTCGGTCAGCACCCTCTCTTCGTTGACGGGGGTCAGGTCCCCGGATAAGGAAAGAGTCGGAAGACTCGAATTTACTCCTGTAATGAAAGACCAGTAGATGCGAAAGTTGGTGGCGCTTGCAATGCTCGCTGGGGTTGTGTTGGTGCAGTCTATTTGCGCTGCTGCTTCTGATGCCGGAAAAATTGCTCTCGATAGTTTTGCGGAAATTAAACAGTGGACGGCTGAAATACGCACCCATTGCGATCCGAAAGATGATGACATGCAATCGGCGCTGGGGAAGGTCAGCCGTCAGATCCACGAAGCCATAGCCGCTTACGAATACCGATTGGACAAGTGCTCTCAACTTAAGCTTTCATGTTTAGGCCGGGAGAAAGTGAGAGCATTAGGGCTAAAAAGGAGCAAGTTCACAGCGAAAGACATCGAGAAGGCTGCGCTTTGGATATCTGTTATAAACAGTGACCGATGTACATTTGCGGAGGAAGCCGCATATGGATTTCGCATGAAATCTATCTTGTCGCTGCTTTCGGCCCGTGCCCAGGAAAATCCGGGAGCGATATCAAAAAAATGCCAGGACTTAGTTCGACAGATACCTCGCGCAGATGCTTTTTTTGGCAGGAGGATGCTGCCTCTCGCTCGCGCGTGGAGAAAGAATACCCCAAATCAAATTGAACTCATCCAGGTTTTTGAAGCGATTGAAGAATTGAAAGTTGCAACCAATACAGAGAGTCAGGTGACAACTGCTCCCTCCATCATCTTCTAGCAGAATCGAGCCCTGGGCTACCTACGTCAGTCAACGGGTCCATGTGCAGCAGGCGTGCACTGCGCAAGGTCACCGTGAGGCTGGCGGCGACCATCAGCAGGGCGGCGAAGACTGGATGGAGAACGCCGGCGGCGGCGACGCCCATGCCCAAAAGATTGTAGGCAGCGGCAAATTTCAGGTTGCTGCGCACCACCTTTAGCGTCTGGCGACAGATCGCAATGGCCGCGGGGAGCGCGACCAAATCGCCCTGCGCCAGGGTGAAGTCGGCGGCGGCGATGGCCAAGGACGTGCCCCCCGCGATTGCCAGGCTGGCGTGGCTCTGGGCCAGGGCGGCGGCATCGTTTAGGCCGTCGCCGACGAAGGCCACCCGGTGGCCCTGGCGCTGCAGCTGCAGGACCCGAGCCGATTTGTCCTCGGGACGCATGCTGCCGGTGGTGGGCAACGCAGCGAAAGGGGCCAGGCGGGCGGCGTCGTCGCCGGAGCAGACGGCGCACTGGACCCCCATCGCCTGCAGGGCGGCAAAGGTCTCGTTAAGCTTCGCCACGGGGGCGTCGATGACCTGCGCCAGGGCGGCCGCGACGCCGTCGACGTAGATGGCGATGACGTGGGAGCCGGTTGGGAGGCGCGCCAGCAAAGGCGCAAAGGCTTGGTGGTCGGCAGCGCTGGCGAGGCGCTGCAGATCGCCGAGGCGCAGCGTCGTCGTGCCGCGTGCATCGACAAATTGAGCCTCGATGCCGCGGCCGGGGAGCACCCGCGTCGAGGTGGGCCGCAGGCCCTCAGGGGCGGCGGGCGCGGCCCCGGCGACGAAGGCGCGGGCGATGGGATGATCGCTCAGTGCCTGGGTCGCGGCGATGCGCGCGGTGAGATCGACGGCAGGCAGCGGCGACTTGGGCAGGTGCAGCAGCTGGCCCACCTGCGGGTCGACGGTCGTCAGGGTGCCGGTCTTGTCGAAGAGCAGGTGGTCCACCTCGGCGAGACGCTCGACGGCCAGCAAATTACGGGTGTGCACCTTGAGCTGCGCGAGGCGGACGACGGCGGTCCACATGCCGACGGGGGTGGCGAAGCCCAGGGCGCAGGGGCAGGCCACCAAAAGTACCGCCATGGCGTGCAAAAAAGCAGGCTCCCATCCCTGCGCCCACCCCCAACCAGCGAAGGTTGCCGTGGCGACGCCGATGACCACAAAAAAGAAGGGGCCTGCCAGCCTCTCCGCCTGTCCAGCCAGCCCCTCTCGGGCTGTGCTTCCTTTGCGGACTGCGGCAAAAAGGCGGTCCATCGCGCGGGCGCTGCCGGCCACCGCGGCGCGAATCTGCAGGGTGCCGTCGACGTTGCGGCTGCCGGCGCCGACCCCGTCGCCGACGCCCCTGGCGCGGCAGAGGCCCTCGCCGGTGAGGCTGGCCTCGTTGATGAAGGCCTCACCGACGAGGATGTTGCCGTCGATGGGGATCGTTTCACCGGCCGCCACGGCGACGATGTCCCCCGCCTTGATTTGGACAACAGGGACCCGGCGAGGCGGCCCGCCGTCCGTCGGCAGCAGCAGGCAGGCGTCCATAGCCGGTATCGCCGCCGTCAGGGCCGCCTGGAGCTGCGCCTGAGCGGCCTGTTTGATGCGCGCGGACAGGGCATAGATCCCTACCAAGATCCCCACGACCTCGAAGTAGGTGGGGCCGTCACCGCGCCACAGGCTGACGCAGGAGGTGGCGGTGGCCCCCAGCATGCCGGTGGCAAAGAGCCCCTCGACCCCCAGGCGTCGGGCGCGCAGGTTCTGCCACAGGGCGCGGCCCAATGGGCCGCCGCACAGGCCCACCACCAGCAGGGCGGCAAGGCCCAAAGCGGCGTGCAGCCCGCGGCGCTCCTGCGGCTGCAGCTCGGAGGGGTTTACCGCCAGCGACCACAGCATGGCGTTGCCCGCCACCACCAGGGCGGCGATCAGCTTAACCCACGACGTCGCCGGGGCCGCCGCGGTGGGGGTGGGTTGGCAGCAGCTCATTTACTGCGGGCCGTTCTTCAGCTCCGTCGCCAGCCAGGCGTCCTGACGTCCCGCCGTCGCCTTACGCTCGGTGGCGATGAGGTCGGCGGCAATGGGGGCAGCCGTGTTGCCCCAAGAGCCGCGGATAAAGGTGAGGACGGCAGCGATTTGCGCGTCGCTGAAGCGGCCCCAGGCCGGCATGACGCCATTGTAGGTCTGGCCCAGCACCTGCACCGGCCCGTTCAGGCCGTGCAGAAGGATGCGCGCCAAAACGCGCGGCGAGCCGGTCACCCAGGGTGAGCCGGCCAAGGGGGGGAACTGGCCGGCGAGGCCTTTGCCGTCCTGCTGATGACAGGCCATGCAGTTGGTATAGGTGCGCTTGCCGAGCACCAACGGGTCGGCGGGTGCGGGGGGGGCTGCCTGCGCCAGGGCCGTGCCGGCGGGGGCGGCGGCGGAGCCATCGTAGGCGGTGGCGGAAAAATCGGCGCTGTAGCGCGCCAGGTAGTAGCCGCAACCCAGCGCCAGCATCAGCGCCAGCAAGATGCCCATCACCGGCACCGGCTCGAAGCCGTCCTCGGGCTCCTCCTGCTCGCGCCGGATGGGCGAGTGCATGCGGTTGACGTCCACTTGCTCGTCGGCCTGGGGTCCGGCGCCGTCGCGAAAATCTCCCCGAGCCACTACTGCACCTCCTTGAGGTCGTGGTCCTGGTGCAGGGATTTGAGGTAGGCAACCAGGGAGCGCGCCGTCGTGGAGGGGACGATCCACTGCGGTCGATCGGGCAGCTTGTAGCCGCGCTCGCCGGGATCTTGGTCGACGACGGCGTAGAGGAAGGCAAACGGCGGCATCACCGAGCCCTTCGACACCAGGCGGGCGTCGTAGAGGTGCAGGTGGTGCCAGGCGTCGGCCGGCTGACGGGCGCCGATGTTGGCCACATCGGGGCCGGTGCGCATCGTCCCCATCAGCGGCGGCGACTGCCCTAAGTAGTCGCGCGGCACCGAGCGTCGCTGCCCCCAGCCGCGGTCGATGTCTGCACCGAAGGCGGCGTCGCGCACCTGCTGGCTGTGGCAGTAGATGCATCCCAGGCTCTGGTAAATTTGGCGGCCAGGGGCCTCGGCCAGCCCGTCGAGGGGCGGTGGGTACTCAGCGGTGGCGCCTTCGGCGTCGACGACACGGATGGGCGCCAGCTCGCGCGCCTGCCAGTTGGGGACGAAGACCATGCCGGCAAGCGAGGCCAAAACGGTGGCCATGATCCCGAGGAGGATGAGCAGCGGCCTGTTCATCGGCGGCGCCTCCAAGCAAACAGCGGCGGCATGTGGCCGGTGAAAAGGGTGGGACCGGGCATCGGCCGCCCCTGGCCGCGCACCATCTGCAGCACGAGGAAGGCGAAGGCCACGTGGCCAACGGTCATCAGGCTGCCGGCGACGCTGCGCCACTGCAGATAGGGCACCATCTGCGCGACGATGCGCAAAAACGGCACGTCGGGGTCGTTCATCTGCTTGCCCTGCATGAAGCCGCCGTAGGTCAGGGCGACGAAGTAGATCGACATGCCGATCGCCGTGCTCCAGAAGTGCACCGCGATGAGCGGTGCGCTCCACCACTCACGCCCGGTGAGGCGGGGGACAATATAATAGTAAGCGCCGAACATGATCATGGTGAAGAAGGCGTAGACCCCGAGGTGGGCGTGGGCGATGGTGTAGTGGGTGAAATGGGTCGTCTGGTTGATCGTCCGCAGGGCCATCAACGATCCCTGCAGGCTTACCAGGGTGTAGGACATGGCACCGAAGACGGTGAAGCGCAGGGTGGGGCTCTGGCGCAGGCGGTGGAAGTGGCCGACCATGGTCAGGTGATGGTTGACCGCCACGGTCACCACCGGGATGAACATCATCAGGCTGCTGACCACGCCGACGCTTATCAACCACGCTGGCAGCGGCCCGCCGATGAGGTGGTGGGTGCCGACCCAGTTGTAGAACAGCCCGACGGTCCAAAAACCGAGGATCGAAAGGTAATAGCTATGGATGGGGCGGCCCAACACCTTGGGGATGAGGTAGTAGGCCGTCGCCAGGCCAATGGGAGTGAGCCACAGCCCCAGCACGTTGTGGGCAAACCACCAGTTGGCCACCGCCTTGACTGAGCCGCCCACCGGCGTCGCGAAGATCAACACGTTGGCGGCGATGAACAGAAAAGGAAACCAGAAGACGGCGCCAAAAAGGTACCACTGCGAGACGTAGAGGTGCTCAGCGCGGCGGGTCAGAAGCATTTTGGCGGAGGTCAAAAAAAGCACCACGAAGGCGAGGCTCAGGCCCATCGCCGAGTACATCGGCAGCTCCAGCCACTCCACCCCGGAGCTGTCGCCGGCGAGGATGCGAAAGAGGCCGTAGGCCAGCGCGACGTTCCAGTAAAAAGCCACCAGGTACAGGGCCTCGCGGAAGGGCAGGGTGATGCGGCACAGGCGCGCCTGCAGCCACAGCAGGGTGCCGATGCCGGACATCGACGCCCAGCCATAGGTCATGGCGTTGAGGTGCGCCGGCCGCACCCGGCCGAAGGTGAGCCAGGCGCTGTTGGCCAAAAAGTAGGGGCTGTGCAACTTGATCGACGCGAGCAGGGCCAGCAGGCTGCCGAACAGCAGCCAGACCACCGCACTGACGAACCAGGCCACCACCACCTGGCGACAGGAGGCGTCGATTTCCGCCCGTCCCGGCGCCGCCTGCTCGTGTACTTCGTGCTCGGCCGCCGTGGGCCGTGCCGCGGAGCTGGCGGCGGCGACGGCACACAGTGCCCCCAGGCCCAGCGGCAGCGCCACGACGATGGGGAGGTTGTAGGGTAGAAAATCGAAGGCCGTCAGAAAAATGGCGGTGAGCAGGGCGCCGAGCAGGGCATTGTAAAAGGCGCCGGTGAGGTAGAGCCACTCGGCGGGCCGCTGCCCGTTGGGCTGGCGGCGCGTATAAAACCAGATGGCCGCCGAGGCCAGGGCGTTGCCGGCGAAGCCAAAGCTCAGCGCATCGCGGCAGGCGGCTTCAGCGGCCGGGATGTGGATGACCCTGTCCAGGCCCAATAAAAACAGCCCGAAGGCCAGCCAGCAGACGGAGACGCCACAGCCCAGCGACACGAGGGTGGGGAGGCCCGGCAGGCCTAAAGGCGCCCTAGGGCGGGAGGCGGGGATGGTCGACATGTCATTCGCCTCGGGTGGAGAGGGTGGGCGAGCCGCGTCGGGGCGCCGCGTCGCGCTCGTCGGGATCGAAGATGGAAGCAGCCTGGGCGCGGGTGTTTTGCAGCTGGCCTCGGCGGATGGCCCAGCTCAGTGCCCAGGCGACGCTTATCGCCGCGGCGAGCATGAAGGCCCAGATGGTGATGTAAGTCGACATTTTTCTCCTGCCCGAAAGTTATAGCATGGCCCGCAGATGCGCCAGCACGTCCCAGCGCTGGCTTGCGCCCGCGCGGCGCCGGCCTTACCCCTCCCACATGCCCGCCGGATCATCGAGCCAGCCCCCCGCCGGCGCCCTGCAGGGCGTCATGCTGGTCGTCGGCGTCCTGCTGCAGGGCAGTTTGTTGGCCGTCTGGGCCAGCGGGCACCCTTTGCAGCAGGCCGGCAGCCTGAGCGTCGCTTTGGCGGCGGCCCTTTTATTGCATCGCGGCGCGGCAGCCGCGCGTCCTGCATGCGTCGAAATGGCCGTGCTGGGCGGCGCGGGCATGGCGCTGGGCGCCTGGATCGACAGCGGCTTTTTGCCGCCCCCCTGCCTGTGCTGCCTGCACTTCGCCGGCGGGGGCGTGCTGGGCGTTTTGCGTCAGGCCGTAAGCTCTGCCGCCCTTGGGCTCATGCTGTTGCTGCCGCTGCTTTACCGCGCCGCCGGCAGCGCGTCGCGGCGCTTGCCGCTTTGTGGCGCGCCTGCCCGACGCCTGCTGGGTGACAGCGTCGGGATGTTGGTGGGCATGGCGACGGCAGCCTGGATAGGCAGCCACGCCCTGCGCCACCTGGAAGCCGGCAAGCTCGAGGCGGGCCACGTCCTGATGGTGCTGGGAATGGTGCTGGGCTGTGCCGGGGGTCGCGCGCCCGAGGTGGCGGCTGACCCCGGGGTGCCGCAGCCACCGCCCCTGCGCCAACGCCCGTCCTAGCGAACTTGCGGGCACGGCGCTGCACGGCACGCCTTTTGCAACTGCCCCGGGCATGCCGGATCCCGCCCGCGTGGACGTCTTGGTCCCCACCTACCAGCATGCGGCGACCCTCGCCGCGGCGGTAAGCTCCTTCGCGCAGCAGAGCCATCCCAACACCTGGGTGCACATCCTGGACGACGGCTCCACCGACGGCAGCGCTCGCATCGGTGCACAGCTGGCGCGGCGCTTCGCCAACGTGCGCTTCACGCGTCGCCGGCGCGCTGGCCTGGTCGACGCGTTGAACGTCTTGGTGGCCCAGAGCAACGCGCCTTACGTCGCGCTCGCCGCGGCCGACTGTGCCTTTTTGACCACCAAGCTGGCGGCGCAGCTGCGCCTTTTGGCGGCGCGGCCGCAGGTGGGCGCCTGCTTCTGTTTCGTCGACGTCGACCCGATGGCGGCCGCCGACGGCCGGGGGGCACTGGCGGCTGCCGCCTTCAACTGGCAGCGCTCGCCCAAGCGCCTGGCGGCCGACCTGCTCTATGACAATATTTTGTGCACCCCCACGGCCCTGTTGCGCCGCCGCGCTCTGCGGGCGCTGGGCGCCTTCGACGCGTCGCTGCCGCGGGCACACGACTACGCCGCCTGGCTGCGCCTGGCGCAGATGAGCAAGCTGGCGGTTTTGGCCGAGCCGCTTTTGCGCCTGCTGCCGCCGGCCGCCGCGCCTGCACAGCCCTCCCAGCCGGACGTCGCGGCAGCAGGCACCCTTTCCGATGGCGAAGTGGCGCGGGCGCAGGCGATGTTTGCGCCGCGCCTGCTGGCAGCGCACGCCTATTTGCGCAACGCCAAAACCTGCCGCGATTTCCTTCCCCCGCCCCAGCAGCTTTAGAGGGGATTTTTAAGGCTTTACGGCGGCGGCTGCGGGCGAAAATTATAGATGCGCGGCGACAGGTGGGTCGCGGCTGCCAGCAGGCAGCTGCCGTCGGGGCTCCAGGCCAGGTGGGCCCGTTGCTCGCGCTCCGTGCCCGGGGGGACAGGAGGTGCCGCCGCGGGGAGGGCCTGCGGCGCGCCGCTGTGTGCTTCGACGAGGCGCACCTGCCTACCACGGGTCGCCAGGGTTGCCAAAACCTCGACGCGGGGATGCCAGGCGACCCGTAAATCTTGGCCAGCGGCATTCTCGCGGCCCGCCATCGTCTCGCCGCCGTCGAAGGAGGCGATCTGCGCCAACGTGTCGGCCCGGATCGCGACGATCCGGCCCTCGGGATCGAAGGCGAAGTCGATGGCTGGGTAGGGCTCGGTGGCGAGGTCGAGTGGACAAACCCCAGGGACGTCGTAAAGGCGCGGTGTGCCAGCCTCGACGCTGATGAGCAGGCGAGCG
>JBBSTS010000027.1:0-9180 GCA_038235675.1 Myxococcota bacterium
CCCCGACCCGAGGGCGTCGCCGCCATGGCGACGATGAGCACCGCAATGCAGATCTCCACGAGCGTCATGCCCGCCTGCCGTCGGCGCCCGCCGGGCCGCGGCGCGGCTACTTGGCGGCTCCGGCAACTTCCCAGTTGCCGATGTCGTCGTCGCCGCCCTGAACCTGGTCGGGGCCGTAGCTCATCAGGTCGAAGCCCTGCGGGTTGTGGCTCCCCGGCATCGTGTAGACGTAGTCCTGCCCCCAGGGATCTTTGGGGATGGCGTCCATGAACGGCTTCTCGCCCCCCTTGGGGCTCACCAGCGCCTGCAGCCCCTCGGCGCTGGAGGGGTAGGTGCGCAGGCTGACCTTGTAGAGGTTGAGCGCCTCGCTGATCTGGTGGATCTGGATCTTGGCGGTGTCGCGGCTGGCGCGCTCGAGGCGGTTGTAGACCGAGACGCCGGCGATGGTCGCGGTCAGGCCGATGATGATCACCACCACCATGATCTCGACGAGGGTCATGCCGCGTTGCGCGGCGGATACGAATGTGCGCCGTGTTTGCTGGGCCATGGTCTTCAACTCCTGAGGTTCAATTGAGGTTGCTCATGTCGAGCAGCGGTTGCAGCACCGAAAAAACGATAAAGGCGACCACGCCGCCCATCACCACCAGCAGTACTGGCTCCAAGATGCTGGTCATCGCCCGCATGCGCGCGTCCACCTGCACGTCGTAGCTGCGCGCTACGTTGCCGAGCATCTGCTCGAGCTGGCCGGATTTCTCGCCGATGGCGATCATGTGGGTGACGATGGGAGGAAAGTGGCCGGAGCGCCGCAGCGGGGCGGCGATGCTCTCGCCCTCCTTGACGCAGTCGCGCGCCTTCTCGATCGCCTGCAGCAACACCGTGTTTTGGACCACGTTTTTGACGATGTCAAAGGCGGCCAACAACGGCACGCCGCTGCCCAACAGGGTGCTGAGGGTCTTGCAGAAGCGGGTGACCGCGACCATGCGAAACAGCGGCCCGAATACCGGCATTTCGAGCAGCATCCGGTCCCACCACGGGCGGCCACGCGGGCTGTCGATGAAGCGGCGAAAGCCGTAGGCAGCGCCCGCCAGCCCCGGCAGGACCAAGGCCCAATAATCGCGCAAAAAGCTGCTGGCGCCGATCAGCACCTGGGTGGTCAGCGGCAGGGCGACGTGGCGCGAGGCGAAGATCTTCGAGATGTTGGGGACGACGAAGACCATCAGCATGCTGACCACGCCAAAGGCCATCACCACCATCAACGCCGGATAGATAAGCGTCCCGGTCAGCTTCTGGCGCAGCTCCGCCTGGCTCTCGGTGAAGTCGGCCAAACGGTTCAGGACGATGTCGAGCGCGCCGGAGGACTCCCCGGCGCGCACCATGTTGATGTACAAGTGCGAGAAGGTCTCCGGATGCTGGCCGAGCGCGTCGCCAAAGGCTATCCCCTCGTTGACCCGTTGCTTGACCTCGGCCCAGATCGACTTGAGGCGTGGGTGCTCCACCTGGTCGATGAGCGCCACCAGGCCGTCGACCAAGGGGATCCCGGCGCTCACCAGGGTGGCCAGCTGGCGGGTCGACACCGCCAGGTCGCCGCTGCTGATGCGGGCCGCAAAAAAACCGCCCCCTAGAGCCCGCCGCACGCCGCTGGCCTGCTGGCTCGGCGCGGCGTGCTCGGACAGCTCGGTCAAAAAAATGCCGTCGCGGCGTAGCTGCGCCTTCATCGCCCGCGGGCTGTCGGCGTCTTGGGTGCCGCCCTTGGGGCGGCCCTGCGCGTCGAAGCCCTTGTAGACGTAGACCGGCATCAGATGGCGTCTTCACCGGTGACGCGCAACACTTCGGCGCTGGAGGTCACGCCGGCAAGCACCTTGAGGGCGCCGTCCTCGCGCAGGGTGCGCATCCCCTGCGCCATGCCGCGCTTCTTGATCGTGTTGGAGTCGACGTTCTGCAAGATCAGCTGGCGCACCTCCTCGGTGGGCGTCAGCATCTCGTGGATCCCCGAGCGGCCGCGGTAACCGGTCTGCAGACAGGGCCCGCAGCCGCGGCCACGCCAAAAGGTGGGATTCTCACGCCCGCTCTGTGGCTTGAGCCCCAGCTCGCGCATCTCCTCGGGGCTGGCGACGTAGGATTCCTTACAGTCGGGACACAGGGTTCGCACCAGGCGCTGCGCCATGATCCCCACCACCGAAGAGGCAACCAAAAAGGGCTTGACGCCCATGTCCACCAGCCGAGTGATGGCGCCGGGGGCATCGTTGGTATGGATGGTGGAGAGGACCAAATGGCCGGTGAGCGCTGCCTGAATGGCAATCTCGGCGGTCTCCAAATCGCGGATCTCACCCACCATGATGACGTCGGGGTCGTGGCGCAAAAAACTGCGCAGGCCGTTGGCGAAGGTGAGGTCGATCTTGGGGTTGACCTGCGTCTGACTCACCCCGTCGAGCTGATACTCGACGGGATCCTCGATGGTGAGGATGTTGAGGTCGGGGCTGTTGATGACCGACAGGCAGGCGTAGAGCGAGGTCGTCTTGCCGGAGCCGGTAGGCCCGGTGAGCAAGATGATGCCGTGGCTTTTGTGCACCAGGCCGTTCATCCTGGCGTGGTTCTCGGGCGAAAAGCCGAGGTCGCTGAGGTCCAATAAAATGGAGGAGCGGTCGAGCAGCCGCATGGTGATGCGCTCGCCGTAGGAGGTCGGGGCGGTGGCGACGCGGATGTCGATGTCTTTGCCGGCGATCTTGATGCGGATGCGGCCGTCCTGCGGCAGGCGCTTCTCGGCGATGTTGAGGCCCGCCTGGATCTTGATGCGGCTACTGACCGACGCCTGCAGGCGCTTGGGTGGGCGTATTTTCTCGTAAAGGATGCCGTCGATGCGAAAGCGCACCACCATGTCGCGCTCATGCGGCTCGAGGTGGATGTCGCTGGCGTGCTCCTTGACCGCCTGCGAGATCAGCGAGTTGACCAGGCGGATGATCGGCGCCTCGTCCTCGGCGTCGAGCAGGTCGGCCGACTCGCTAAAATCGAGGGCGAAGTCGTCGAGGGTCTCCTCGGAGATCTCCTCCATCGCCGCCGCCGCGTGCGCGGTGCCGCGGTCGTAGGAGCGGTTGATGGCGTCGATCACCACGTCGCCCGGACACAGCGCCAGCTGCAGCGGCGCCTGCAAAAGTGCCGCCATGTCGTCGAGCGGCCCCACCTGCAACGGATCGGCGCAGGCGACCTGGACGCTGCCGTCGTCCAGGCGCTGCAGCGCCAAAAGGCGATAGCTTTTGGCAAAATTTATCGACACCGCGGTGATCAGCTCGTCGGTGATGGTGCGCGGGTCGATGCGCTCGAGCAGCGGCAGATGCAGATGCGCCGCCAGCGCCGCCAGCCATTGCTTCTCGTTGACGAGCTTTTGCGCCAGCAGGTGCTCACTGAGGCGCTGCCCACGCGTCTGCAGCTGTGCCAGCACCTCTCCCAGCGCGGCCTCGGAGAGGGCGCCCTGCTGCACCAGCAGGGCGCCCACCTGGGCGTCCCCGAAGCCAACGGGCCCGGACGTCGCGGCGGCGGCCACCCTCAGCCTGCCGGCGTCGGCGCGGAGGTTGCCTCGTCGCCGTCATCGTTCTCGCCCTCGCCCTCGCCATCACCGCCGACTGGTGGCGGATCGCCGTCGCCGTCGCCGTCGCCGGGCCCGCCTGCGCCGCTGTCGCCGCTGGGGATCTGCGCGCCTTTTGCCGGCGTAGCCGGTTGCTCGGACGCCGGCGGCAGCGCCTCGCGCGCGGCGGTCTGCTTCTTTACCGGCCCGACCATCACCTCGGTGCCATCGCCGCTGCCGCCGTTTTCGTACCTTGCGCGCTCACGCCGCAGCGTCTTGATCATCCAGCCCAAGGGGCCGCCTTTTTTCGAATAGTCGATGTGGGCGCGGTATTCTTTGCGGTGGCCATAGTATTGGGCAGAGAACTCCTCGTGCTCCTGCAGCTTGCGCTCGAAGATGCGCTGAAAGTCGCCCTGTGAATTGATGATGTAGGGGGTAAGCACCAGCATCAAGTTGACTTTCTGGACCTTGTCGGTACGTTTTTTAAACAAGTAACCGATAAGCGGCAGGTCGCCGAAAAAGGGCAGCTTGGTCTCGCTGTCGCTGTTGCGGTCGCGCATCAACCCCCCGAGCACGACGGTCTGCTGGTCCTCGGCGACGATCACCGTCTTGAGCGAGCGATGGGAGGTGGTGGGGGTCGAGTTGCTCAAGTTCTCGCCGGTGAGATCTTCGACGGACTGCTCGACTTCCAGGCGGATCTTGTTGTGCTCGTTGATCTGCGGCGTCAGGGTGAGCTTGAGGGACACGTCGATGCGCTGCACCGAGCCGCCTCCCAGGGCGCTGAGCGCCCCAATGCCACCGATGCCGGCGAGGGCACCGGCGCCCCCCGAGCCCGCCCCCGACAGGCCGGAGGCCAAACCGCCGAACAGGCCGGTGTTGAAGGGCACCTTTTGGCCCACCTCGATGTGGGCCTGCTCGTTGTCGGTGGTGAGCAAATGCGGGGTGGAGAGAATGTTGACGTTGGAGGAGGTCTCCAACCATTTGAGAATGACGCCGAAGGTTGGCAGGCTGAAGGGCGTCGAGTTGCCAAGGTTGAAGTTGAACACCTGCCCGAAGACGCCGCCGAGGGCGCCGCCGGTGGCGGCCACCAAGCTCTCCGCCGAGCTCAGGGCGGTGAGGGTTGGGCTGGGCGACTTGGCGCTCTCCGCAAGCTCCAAGAAAGCGCCGCCGGGCTGCAGCGGCTGGCCAAAGAGCTTGTTGCCGGGAAAATTGAGCGGCATGTGCCAGTTCAGCCCGATGGACTCGTCGTCTTCGAGATCCACTTCCATGATTGCCGCCTCGACGTAGACCTGTCGGCGCGGGCGGTCGAGGCGCTCGATCAGGCCGCGCACCGCGCGGTAGTCGTGGCCGCTGGACATGATCAGCAGCGAGTTGGTGGCTTTGTCGGCGGTGACCTTGACCTCGCCCTCGAACAGGCCGGAGCCGCCGACGGCGTCGGAGCGCCCCGGGGGCAGTGCGCCCCCCGCAGGGGTGCCCACAGCACCGCTGGGGGCGCCTTTGCCTTTGCCAGCCACCGGCGCGCCGCTCGCCAGCGCCGACAGGGTGGAGGCCAAATCCTCGGCCTTGGCGTTCTCGAGGTAGTAGACGTGCACCCGACCCTGCTCGGCGTCGCTGATGGGCACGTCGAGCTGGGTGATGAGGTTTTTGACCGCCGCGAAGCTGCTGCGGTCTGCTTTGACAATCACCTTGTTGGTGCGCTCGTCGGCGAGGATCTTGCTGATCCGCACCTCGCCGGCCTCGGTCTGGGCGCCGCTGCCGAGCACCTGGTGGGGCATGCCGGGCACCGGCACGGGGGGCCGGCCGGGCGGCACGTTGGCGCCGCCGCCGCCCTTGCCGCCGACGTCGTAGATCTGGCCGATCTTCTCGACGATGTCGCTGGCGGTGGTGTAGTGCAGCTGCACCATCTGCAGGGCGTCGTTGGCCCCGGGCACGTCGAGCGCCTCGATGATCCGGCGGATGCGCTTGAGGTTGGGGGCGTACTCGCTGATGATCAGGGCGTTGCTGGGGGCGAAGACGGCGATGTCGCCGTCGCGCCCGAGCAGCGAGCGGGCGACGGCGTTGATCTGGCCGACGTCGCTGTAGTGCAGGTGCAGCAGCAAGGTGACCATCTGCTCGTGCATCATCGCACAGCCGGGACCGTTGTCGATGCAGGTGGGGACGGTGTCCTTGATCGACTCGCGGGCGTCGGAGAGCTTGAGAAATTTGCCGCTGCGCACCAGGGAAATGCCGTTGGCCGACAGCGCGGTGAAAAAGACGCGATAGGCCTCCGCCCCGGTGATTTGGGTTGGCGAAATGATGGTGATCCGCTGACCCTTTATTTTTTCTGGGATGATAAAATTCTGCCCAGTCATGTCCGAGATGGCCTTGACGACGTCGAGGATCTCCGCCTTGGAAAACTCAAAGGTAAACTTGGCATGTTTGTTGCGGCGCAGAGGGTCGCTGGCCGCCGCCGGCGCCGTGGGATTCACCACCACCTGGCCGCCCGCGCTGGGCGTCGCCTGCTGCAGCAAGCCGTCCGGGCCAGTCGGGAAGCCGCCACGGCCGCCGCGGCGCTGGACGGGACCCTGCTGGGCGGCCGCGGTGGGCATGCTCAGGGCCGCCAGAGGCCCCGACAGCAGCACGCCGAGCAGCGCGCTCGCCGTCGTTCGGATCCAAAGTGGGGGGTGCTTCATCGCGGGCCTCGGGGGGTTAATGGATGACGTAGCTGAGCGTTTTGCTGTCGCCGTGGCGTTGGATGTCGACCACCAGCGAGGTCGCCTCGCGCAATTTGGCAAAAACCTCCAACGCGCGGTCGACGCCGTTCATCTCAAAGCCGTTGATCTTTTGAATGACGTCGCCATTTTGTAGGCCGATCTTGGCATAAATGGAACCCGCCTTGATCGACATCATCTTAAAACCGTTGGGCTTGCCGTTCTTGAAGCTGGGGATCACCCGCGCCTGCATGGCCACCTCGTTGAGGTTGGCCAAAACGCGGTCGACCTCGGCGCGCTCGACGCGGTAGTCGGTTTCGGAGAGCTTGACGACGCCGGTGGTGTCGGAGGGGTTGGGGTCGGCTGGCTCGTCGTTTGGTCCCATGCCGACGGCGTTTACCGTCGGCACCAGGCTGATGGTGGGAATGCTGCTGGCGGTCTCGCCCTCGCCTTTGCAAAGCTCGAAATGGTCGCGCCGCCGCAGCACCACCTCGCGGTGGCGCACCGCCACCAAGACCGCGTCGTCGGCCACCTGGTTGTGCCCCTCGCCCACGGTGTAGAGCTTCGGCTCGCGGCTCAGCGGTTCGAGGATGACGGCGATGGAGTGCTCGGGGTCGTCGGCCACCAAGGTGGCGCGCACGACGGCGTTGACGCCGCACGGCTGCAGCTCGCTCTCCTTGAACTTGCGCCCCGAGACCTGATGCTCGACGACGGCGGTCTCGCCCTCCACCGGCCGCAGGCTCTCGCGCTTGAGGCCAAAAAGGTTGCGCTCGGCGATGGCGCTAAACTGAAGCGGCCCGCTGCTCTGAGCTCGGCTGCCGGGCGACGGCTGCGCGACGCGGTCGTCGACGCTGGGGATCACCTGCAGCTGCCCTGCCACCACGGCGCTGGCGGCGCGCGCCAAAAAGTAAGTGGTCAGGGCGATGAAGCCTAGGTTGGCCCACCAGCCATGGCGCCGTAACAGCCCGGCAAAGCGCGTGGAAAACATGTCGCAACCATGCCAGTGAGCAAGTCGCATGCCAAGCGCCGCCTGCGTAAGGAGGCGTTAGCTGGCGGGCTCGAGCGTGCACGCGCACGCCCGTCTATGGGATCGACGGGCCATCTTGCCTTATGCTCTAGGGTTATGTTCCTAAAAAACTTGGTGATCGCCGACCCCGTGGGCAACGTCGCGGAGTTGATCTCGAAAGAATGTCGCCGCCTGGCGCGCCACCGCGTCGTCGCCACGCACGGCGAGCAGACGCTCAACCTGGTCAAAGAGTGGCGGCCAGAGGTGCTGCTGCTGAGCCTGGAAATCGCCAAGCCGAGCGCCGAGCTGCTGCTGCCGAAGATCACCGCGGCGGCCCCCGACATCCTCATCCTGGGCACCTACCGCACCCTGCCGGCCACGGCGCTCGAGAAGCTGCAGCGCCTCGGCGTCGACGCGGCGCTCGCCCACCCCATCGCCGCCCAGGCGGTCTACACCCTCATTGCACAGCGCTTCTCCCTCCCCTTTCGGGCCCTGCAGCGCTTCTTGGTCGATGCCAGCGTCAAGCGTGCCGACGGCGCGCCTTTGGGCAAGCTGCTCGATCTGTCGCAGACTGGCCTGCGCCTGCAGATCACCGACGGCGAGCCGCTGCTCGCCGAGCAGAGCATCGACGTGGCGCTCGATTTGGACGACGGCGTCGAAGCTCCCCTGTCGCTGAAATGCCGCGTCCTCTCCGTCAGCGAGCGCGGCGGCAAGACCGTGGCGCGCGGCCAATTCGTCGACCTGCAGGGCGAGGTCAAAGAGCGCCTGGTCGCCTACGTCGCCAAGCTGACCAAAAAGCTCGACGCGCTGTCGTACTAATCTGCGGCGAAAGCCTGCTGCAGCAGTGCGGGCGGCCCCTGCACCCACGTTGCGGCGCCGCGCATGACGCGGCAACACAGCCCCGTCATCTCCAACATGTCGAGCGCCGGCTGTAGCGGCACGCCGCCCACCGCCGTCCCCAGCGCCTCCCAGCTCAGCGCCTGCCCCTCGGCCCGCCGCAGCGCCGCCAGCAGGCGGCCCGCCAGGGCCTCCGGGCCCAAATCGAGCTGCTCGCCAACCTGCACCAGGTAGGCCTGTGCCTGCGGCTGCAGCGCGGCGGCGGCCTCCTGCACCGCGCTTGACGCCAGCACGCCGTCGGGGTGCTGCACAGCCCAGAGCTGCCGCAGGCCGAGCTGCACCAAGTAGGGGTGGGTGCCAAACGTCGCTGCGATCCTCCCCACCGCCTCAGGCTGCGCCTCCAGCCCCCCTAAGCGCAGCAGCTGCGCCAGCTCTGGCGGCCGCAGTGGCGGCAACGACAGGGCGCGCATCTGCGCCCAGAGGGACTGCTCGCCCGCCGCGCTGCCGTGCCGTCGGGCGTGCAGCTCTGCCGCCAGGGCCGGGCCGCCGAGGCAGATGAGGCTTGCGGGCCGCTCGATCCCGGCGGGCAGGTGGCGGGCCGCGCGCTGCCCAGGCGGCACCGAGGCGCCCAGCTGCGGGTCGCCGATGCGGCGAAAAAAACGCGCCGACGGCCGCGACCCGGGGCGGCGGCGCTCGATTGCCTGCGGCGCAGCCTCAGCGTCCGGGGTCGCGTCCGGCGCCGCAACCGGCAACCGTTGCCGGCGTGCTTGGGAGGCGCGCCCGGCCGCCGCCGCGGCGATGGAGGTGCCGCCGGCGACCCCTTTGATGGGCGCCGCCCGAGCGCGTTCGCGGGCGCTCGGTGTCGGCGCCTCCGGCGGCGGCGGGGGCGGCACGGCGGGGGTCATAAACCGTCTGAGGCCCTGCTGCAGGTGGCGCAGGTTCGGCTGCAGCAGCAGGTCGGCATTGTCCACCAACAGCACCATGCGGCAGCTGCCGGCGGTGCCTATTAGGGCGCCCCAGATGGTGGTGCACAGCTGCGCCAGCAGCTGCCACGGATCAGCGGCCTCGGGGTTGGCGGCGCCCGCCGC
>JBBSTS010000028.1:0-9050 GCA_038235675.1 Myxococcota bacterium
ACGAGGCTTCGGCTGCGTCGAATTTCTCGAGCTTCGTCTGCGCATCGGCGAGGTAGAACCAAAAGTCACCTTTCGGAAGAGCCTCATTCGCACCAAGCGCGGAGAGATACTTTTCGGCAGCGGCGTAGTTTTTCTCGTTGTAATAATCGATACCGAGCCACTGCAGGATTTCACCCGGCACGTTCGAATCCGGAGCGGCGGCGAGGAAATTGTTCACCTCATTCGTCAATGCCGCGCGGTTCTTCTGGTAGTAATGCGCGGAGATAATACGCACCGTTGCGGGCGTGTAGTATTGCTCCTTGTTCAGCTTCCGCGAGGCATCCAACGCCGGCACGGCAGTCTTGAAGTCCTTCGCTTCGAAAGCAGCTTTGCCGATGTAGTATTGGGCCTGCGCGGCTGCGGCAGTCTTTGGGTATTCCTTGAGCAGCTGTTGGAAGGTCTGCGTCATGGCGGCTGTATTCTCCTGCTGGCCAAGAAGCAGCGCCTTCTGCTGCAGGGCTGCCGGCGACAACCGCTCGAAATAAAGAGAAAGTCGCATGGCCTTTAAGGCTTTCCCTTAGGCGCAGGCTGGGCGCAAGCGTCTGCTTTGGTACCCGCCGGCATTGCGGTAAGGAGGTCCCTTCTCGCAAAGAGGGAGCGCGCATGCAGGCAGCAGCAAAGAAATGGACACCCGGCTTTCACGCCTACGTGCTCATCGCCGCGGCGGCGGGACTGTGGTGCGGCGCCCATCCCTTCGCGGGGCAAAAGGAGCTGGCGCAGGGGCTGCTCGACCTGTTCATGACCCTCATCAACCTGCTCAGCCTGCCGATCATCTTTTTGGCGCTGCTCACCACCCTCTGCGGCATGGAGACGGTGCAGGAGCTCAAGTGGCTCGGGCGTCAGGTGGTCAGCTACACCCTGTCGACGACGCTGGTGGCCGCCAGCGTCGCCCTCGGCCTCTTTTTGTGGCTGAAGCCCGTGACCCACGTCAGCCACGTGCTCGGCGCCGTGGTCAAGCCTGGCCCCAGCTACCTGCAGTACGTGGTGGCCATCGTGCCGCGCAACGTCTTCGCGCCTTTTATGGAGGGCAAGGTGGTCTCGGTGCTGCTGATGGCGTTGGCCTTCGGCCTGGCGCTGCTGCAGGTGCCGGAGCGACAGCTGGTGCACCGCCTCGGCGGTGCCTGTTTGGCGGCCCTGCTCAAGCTGATGCGGACGGTGTGCCGCGGCATCCCCCTGGTGGTCTGGGCGGGGATCACCCTTTCCTGGGTCGAGCTGCACGAGGGCGAGGTGTTGGCGCAGCTGATGCGCTATTTGGCGGTGGTGCTGGGGGCCAACCTCGTCCAGGGTTTGGTAATTCTGCCGCTTTTTCTGCGCGCCCACGGCCTGGCGCCCTTCACGTCTATGCAGCGGTTTTTACCGGCATTGGGCCTGGCTTTTTTAAGTAAATCGTCGGTGGCCACCATCCCTCTGGCCATCGAGACGGCAGAGCGCCACCTCGACGTGCACCCCAAGGTGGCGCGCTTCGTCTTCCCGATCTGCACCACCATCAACATGAACGGCTGCGCCGCCTTCATCTTGACCACCACCCTCTACGTCAGCATGTCCGAGGGCCGCATGTTTGCCCCCTGGGAGCTGGCCTTGTGGGTGGTGATTGCCACCCTCGCCGCCGTCGGCAACGCCGGCGTGCCGATGGGCTGCTACACCCTAACCAGCGCCATCTTGGCGGCCAGTGGCGTGCCGCTGCAGAAGATGCTCCTCATCCTGCCCTTCTACAGCCTGCTGGACATGGTCGAAACCGCCCTCAACGTCTGGTCAGACGCCTGCGTGGCAATGATGGTCAACAGCAGGTACGCAGCCCTGCCGGACGCAACGACGCCAAACGCCGCGGCGCCCCTCCCTTAACGACGCGCCATCAGCGCACCGAGCAGCAGCGCCTGGGCGGCATAGTAGAGGTAAAGAAACAGCGTCGCCAAGGTGCCGGCGTTGCCGTAGACCCCCGAGACGTCGTCCACCATCAAGTAGACGGCCAGGATCCACTTGCCGAGGGTCAGCAGCAGCGCCATCGTCGCCCCCGCCCTCAGCAGCTCGCGGCGCTGCAGCCGCGCCCCGGGCAGGCTGCGCAGCATGCCAGCACAGATGAGCGAGAGCACCCCCCAGGCCCCCAAGGCCTCGACCGCAAAGGCCGCTGCCGCCAAGGGCCCGGCGCCGCCGCCGCGGTCGAGCAGGCGGCCGGTGAGCCAGGCGGTGAACACCAGGGAGGCGGCAAAGAGTGCCCCAAACGCCGCAAAGCTCGCTAAACCGATGGCGTTTTGCTTGACGCTGCGGGCGCGGTCAGCGTCGCGGTGGTGCCAGATGCGGTCGCAGGCGCTGGCGAGGCTAAAAGACGCCCCCTGCAGGCCAACGAGAAAGGTGGTGAGGCCGAAAAACATCGCGCTGAGGCTGCTGCCGGTGGGATCGTTGTTGATCATCTCGCGCACGCTGGCGAGCGCCGGCGCCCCCAGCAGCAGGCGCAGGGGCCCGGCGATGACGTGGACGGCGGCGGCGGTGCCGTAGAGGCGGGTCAGCAGGCGCAGCCCAACCAAAGCCAGCGGCCCCAGTGCCAGGGCGCCAAAAAAGGCCAGGGCGCCGGCATGGACCTGTAGGTGATGCTTCTGCCAGGCCTTAAACAGCGGCAACAGATAGGCCTTGCTGCGCCGCACTCCTCGCTTCGTCAGGGAAACCAATCGCATGTCGCTCCCTAACGCGCGGCCCACGACGGCGCAACGCCGCCGCATCACCGGCTACTGCTTGTCGAGGCGTCCCACCAGCGACAGCGTGAAGGCCGCACCCATGTACTTGAGGTGCGGCACAACTTCGACGCGGCAGCGAAACCAGCCGGGCTGGCCCTCGACGTCTTCGACCTTGATGAAAGCCTTGCGCAGAGGCCGCCGCGAGCGCACGCCGGGCGCAGGCTCCTCCATGTCGGCGACGTACTGGCTGATCCACACGTTGAGATCCTTCTCCAGGTCGCTGCGCTCGCGCCAGCTGCCGATCTGCTCGCGCTGCTGGACTTTGACGTAGTGGGCCAGGCGAGTGATGATAAACATATAGGGCAGCTGCGTCCCCAGACGATAATTGGTTTCCTGAACTTTGGCCTCGGCCGAGGTACCAAACGTTTTGGGCCGCTGCACCGAGTTGGCGGAAAAAAAGCAGGCATTGTCGCTGTCTTTGCGAAAGGTGAGGCCGATGAAGCCCTCCTCCGACAGCTCATATTCGCGTCGTTCGGTCAGCAAGACCTCAGTGGGGATCTTATTTTGCAGCTCGCCCATCGACTCGAAGGTATGCAACGGCAGCCCCTCGACGGTCCCGCCGGACTGCGGTCCGATGATGTTGGGGCACCAACGAAACTCGGCGAAAGAGGCGGCCACGCGCGTTGCGAACGCGGTCGAGGCATAGCCCCACAGGTAGCTGTCGTGGTTGCCGACCACCTCTTCGTTGAAATTGAAGGATTTGACCGGCACGGTGGCCTCGCCATAGGGGAGGCGCAGCAAAAAACGCGGCAGGCAAAGGCCGACGTAGCGGCTATCCTCGCTGTCGCGAAAGGCCTGCCATTTGGTAAACTGGGGCCCCTCGAGCATCGACTTGAGGTCCTTGAGCCGCGGCAGAGCCGCAAAGGACGACTCGCCGAAAAACCTCGGGTTGGCATTGGCAACGAAAGGGGCGTGCGCCATGGCCGCGACGGCCGCAAACTGGCGCAACAGCGCCATGTCCTGCGCCCCGGGACCAAAATCGAAGTTGCCGACCATCAGTCCGAAGGGCTGGCCACCGAAGACGCCATATTCGTTGGAGTAGACCAGGCGGTAGAGGCCCGACTTGGAAACCTCGGGCGCATCGTCAAAGTCCGCCTGCAGGTCGTCTTTGCTGGCGTTGAGCATCTCGAGCTTGGTGTTCTCGCGAAAGTCGATGCCGTCCACCAAACTTTTGAGGCCACGCCAAGCACTCTCCATCTTCTGTACCTCAGGGTGGTGCAGGATGGCGTTGACCTGGTCGGAGAGTTTGCTGTCGATGCGCGCGATCATGGCATCGACGCTGGCACGGTTGATCTCGTGGACGCTGGCGTCGTCCTGCAGCATCTCGGTCAGAAACGCACTGACGCCCTGCTTGGCGATGGCGTAGGCCTCATCGCGCGGCTCCAGGTTGACCTGAGAGAGGATGTCGCTGAGCAAGGTTGGCGCGTCGTCGCAGGTGGCGGTGGCGTTTGCAGCGGGCGGCATGAGGGTGGCAGTGGACATCAGTGGTTCTCTTCTTCATTTTGTTGCGACAAGGTAGGCGCGACCAATTGGCGCTCGCCGAGGCCCAGCTCGGCGCTGAGTTGGGCGCGGCTCTGCGGATCGCCCAGGAGGCTGGCGATGCGCCGGCGAAAGGCGGGAAGGTTGCCCATCGGCCCCTTCAAGGCACACAGCGCAGCACGCAGCTCGAGCATCTTCTTGAGCGGCTCGACCTGTTGCACCACGCCCTCGGGCTCGAAGTCCTTGAGGGTGCGCGGCCGCAGCTCAAGGCTCAGCGTTGCGCCCTCCGCCTCGCTCAACTTATCGTCGACGCAGATCTGCAGCTTGAGATCGTGCCCCTGCATAACTTGCGAGAAGTTATCTTTGTCGACGTTGATGGGTCGGCGCTCCTCGATGGGCGTTGCGTCAGGAGCGCCAGTGAAGTCGCCCAACGTCAGCATTTTAAGCGGCAGTTCTATGGCCTCGCTGGCACCATCGTTGGCCGGTTTGTAGACGATGTTGATGCGCTCTTTCGGCGCGATAGAACGATGCTTGCTCATTTACCCATCTCCATCATTGTGTTGCTTGCAGAGCAGCGTCTGGGTCGACGGCAGCCAAGCGCTCAAATACAGCTTCGACGCTTTCCGTCAACGGGCGCGACGTACTTGTATGGCACTTCAGGTATCCTGTTAGTACACGAGTCGTCAATTGGGGCTCCCAGTGGTCGAGGGTGTTTTTTTGCAATTCGCGCGCCAGCGACGCATAGAGCGCTGCGGCGACGCGCCCGTGACCCCCGTCGGCATAGCTTTCGGCCCGTTTGAGGCGCTGCAAAAATGTCTTTCGCGCCCCAGCTGTCTGGGTCAACGGCGCACGGGGCGCCGCGTTGGGCTGCGGCATACGCACCCGCGCCCCCTTCTCGACGCACAGGCTATTTAGCCACGCCGTGGTGGCCGGATGGCACAGCGGCGTGCCGTCAGCGGCCAAAAGGAAGGGCAGCTCGGGCAGTCGCCGTAAAAGCGACATCACCTCGTCAATAAGGGCGCCATACGCCGCTGAAAAACGCGGACCCAGTTGCTGCAGCGCTTCACCGGCGTGGCGCTGCAGATCAAGACTAAATCGATTTGTCGGCAGGTTATCTTCGGCAGCCTCTAAAACATCCAGCCAACGCCTCTCTTCAAGCGACGCCTGCAAGGCGCTGAGGCAGGCGGGCGCCAAAGACGACAAGTGCGTACGGCCGTCCTGCTGCTGGGGAAGCGTGTGGACGGGCAACCAGATCCCCACCCGCAGCAGGCGGTATGCGCGTGGGTCGGCGGGGTCGGCGCGGCGCAGGGCATGGGCCACGACGGCCACTTGATCGCTCAGGCCCGCAAGGTGGGCTTTACGCAGCAAATTGGTGGCGGGCGGCACGTCGGGCTTACTCGGCGGTGCCGGCGAGGGCCCCACTGCTGCTGCTGCGGCCGAAACAGGCGTCTGTGCGACGGTGACGGGCGGCGCGACGATTGGAACTCTCGCCGTCTGCAGGCGGCCAAACTGGTGCACCAGCACCTGCAGCGAGGGTGATTCCTCGCCCATAAGGGTCTGCATTTCGACGTTGAGGGCTGCGAGCGCCGAGGTCGCGGCCGCAACCTCTGTGGGCTGCGGTGTGCCCTGGCGGCGCAGCAAAAAGTCGGTGCGCTCGACGTACCAGAAGAGTGCCTGCAGGCGCCCACGCAGGCGCTCGGTGGGCGGCGTCATTTGCCGCCAATACAAGGTAAGAAAGGTGCGCAAAAAGCCAAGGGCATCCACCAACCCGGCAAGGCCGTGGACCTGGTGGGCGGCGTGGGCGACGACGGTCGCCACGCGCAGATCTTTGCCGGCTTGGCGCAGATATCGCCGCCCCAACCCATCCACTCGCCGCCAATCGACCGACGCACCGCTGGGAGAATCCTGCTGGGCTACCTCGGCGCGCAGCTGCTCTTTTTCATCCGCGGCGTCGTAGGGTGGGTCCTGCGTCGGCGGGGCGACGAGTGGCTGCAAAAGGTCGTTCACGTCAGCCCGCCGCGCCGGCGCTCGGCGCGGCGCCCTGTAGGGCAATCAGGTCGACTTTTAATGCGTCGCCACCGACCAAGTTCGCAGGAAACAGCAGGCCGACGGCAGATTCTTGCATGGCCTGCCGCCAGCTGGGATGATCGTCCTCGACGCTAAAATAGGCGGCGTGCGGCTGCCATGCCAGGGCGCGGCAGTGTCGCACGTCGGGCGCCAGACCGATGCCGGCGGCTGCCGCCCGCTGCAAGTCTTCCAGCTGGCTATGGGCCGCCAATTTGGCCATCTTGGGCCAGCTGGAGACGAGTGAGGGCGGCAGCGGTGACGGCGCGTGCAGGCGCACCAACCAGCGGATCCCCGAGCCAAACGGCGCCTTTGGAACATCTTTGAGCTCGCAGCGCAGGCTGCCGTCTTGCTGCTCGACGAAGGGATAGATGCGGGCCCCACCCGTCTCCTGCCGCAGGCAAAGCTGCGCCAATTCGAATGCTTTGGAGAAAAGGCCGTAGAGGTCGTCGGTGCGCCACGGTAGAAGTTCCCCCAGCCACCTCGCCGCCTCGACCTGTGGGTCCATCGCTGCGCCGAGCACCCGACATAGGATGCGGTAGGCCTGGCGCGTGGGGGTCTCAGGCGCGTGGATCAACTCCTGCAAAAGAACCAGCGCCGAGCGGATCCCCGCCAGCCGATGGAGGCGACGAACCTCCAGCATCTGCGGTTGCCGAGTTGCGTCGCCGCCGGCACACAGGGACGAAAGAATGCGCTCACTGGCCCACAGGCCCTCGAAGAGCGAGCGGAAGTTTTGCATCAAATAAGGAGATCCACCGACTTCCAGCAAAGGGGGCACGAAGGTTTCACTGAGCCGCAGGCTGCCGTCGGCGGCGCGGTCTATCTGCGCAATCTTGAAGCTCTCGACGTCGGCATGCAGCTCGTTGGCCCACAACAGCTGGAGGTGGGGGCGAAAATAAGCGACGCTTTGCGCCGGCGTGGCACCAACACAGAGCTCGGCCACCTGGCGGCGGTGCATGACGAAACGCTGCTGAGCTTGCGGCGCCGTACCGTCGGCGACGTTGGCGATCCCCTCACGCATGCGTGCGACGCAAAGGTAGACGTCGAGATGCGCCTGCTCCGCCGCGAAAGCATCGCCCAGAGTTCGACGCAGGGGCGGCTCGCCCGCGGCGCTGCAGCGCTCGACCCACAGGCCACTGGGCATCACCGCCGAAAGGCTTGCCAGTGCAACCTCGCCGAGCGAAAGGGCGGCTTCGTCGAAGCTTAGGCGCAAAAGCCCACATTGACGCATGCCAATGGCGGCGAGTCGCGCCTCGAGATGCGCATCATGGTATAAATCTTGTTGCTGAAGGTGCTGCGGCGACATCAGCATACCTTCAGTCCAGACGACGCGCTGAGGCACCTGTACCATGGACCTTCTCCTGCCGCTTAAATCCTGTAGCAATAGGAGGTTACCACAAAAAGACATGAACTTTGTCAAGCCAAGGAGAATTGACAGATTTGTTTTTTCACTTTAAAGAAAATTTCATGGGCACAAAATCAGCGGCCTTGATGCATCGCTTAAACGGCGATGCACTCGGCCGTAAATCGCAGACTCAAGAGATCCTCGCGCACCTACGTCGTCTGCTCAACACCCGCCAGGGTGATGCCCAGGCCCATCCCTCCTATGGCCTCGCCGACACCCTCGACCTACGTTCCGCCCTGCCCGGGTCGGGCACGCAACTGGCCGCCTGCATCGCGGAGGCAATCTGTCGCCACGAACCACGCCTGACCGACGTGCAGGTACGGCGCGTGCCCAACGACGACCCCCTCATGCTCGTTTTTTCCGTCTGCGCGCGGCTCGCCGACGCGCCACGGCCAACGTCTTTTTTCACCCACACCCACATGCGCCCCGACGGCCGCTTGAGCGTCGCCGAATGAAATCTTCTGCACCGCGCCACGCGGCCGCCCGGCGTTGGATTGCCCAGTACGGCGGCAACGATTTTTTCGCCAGCGTCGCTTTTTTGGAGCGGCTAGCAATGGTGGACAACGCCGAGCTGACGCCGCTTGGCCTGCCGGGGCCCGATCCGGTGCAGCTGCGTCAAGACGGCTCGTTGGCCTTCCCCGTCGCCGACCTTGCGCTGCCTGCCGCAGAGGCGTCACCCACGCCTGCACCTTTCTGCGTCTCGACGTTTTTTTGTGGCCTGAGCGGCAGCGGCACGCCCCTGGCACAGCAGCTGCTCGAAGAGCTGGCGGGAGACGAGCCACCGGCCCAGCTGCAGGCATTTTTTGACCTCCTGCATCATCGCCTACTGAGCCTGTTGCACCGGCTCCACCAGCGCAGTCGCCCTGCAGGAGACTTTACCCGCCGCGCCGATGACCCATGGTCGACCCGCCTGTTGGCATGGTCGACGCCGCAGCCGGAGGTGGCCACCTGGCAGCGCCTGCGCTGGGCGCCTCTGCTGCTGCGCCGTCGCGGCGGCGCCGCCGATCTCGCCGCCATCTTGCGCGACGTGATCGGCGAGCGCTGGCAGGGGATCCCCCTGCAGGTGCGGCAGCTGACGGGTGGCTGGGTCGAGCTGTCAAAGGCGTGCCGCCTGCACCTGGGGAGCTCTGGCCGAAGGCTGGGCCACGACACGCTGCTCGGCAGCCATGCGCTCTCCCCCAGCAGCGGCGTGACCATAGAAATCGGGCCACTGAACCGCGACGCATACAGTGGCCTGCGCACCGATCATGCCCTACAGCGGGCGCTGAGAGGTGCCCTGGCCATGTTTTTGCCCGCCGGCACTGCCGCACGACTGGTCTGGATCCTGCAGAGCG
>JBBSTS010000029.1:0-9036 GCA_038235675.1 Myxococcota bacterium
CATAGGCTTCGGGATAAGGGAGCTCGGATTTCGGGGCCCTGCCCTCCACCCTTGGCCGCAGTATTTTATCCGGAAGATAAACCCACGCCTGCTCCCAACCGAGTCTACGGGCCCTCTCGCTTTTCGCAAATTCCGAGATCGACCCATTAACCGGATCCTGCGGCCAGGTGACAGTTCTCGCTTCGCCGGCCGACGCCGCGACCTCCTCAGCCAGCTTCCCGCACTCAGTAGAAATGCCCTGGAGCAGCGCTATCGCCTCGTCTGCGCTCTGGGTCGGCGTCGCGTCGAGGCCCTCCTGCAGCAAGTGGCCCGGATCGGCGGCCTGATTCACCGCAGTGACGCGCAGGCGACGACGATCGCCGTACTTGATGGCTGGGTCGGTCCCCATGACGTCGAAACGCGCCAAGACGCTGTGGCCGTCCCGTAAGTCCATCCGACTCGCCGGGGAAGGCAACATCAACGACAGGCCCACCGGACCCTCCGTCACCAAATTGGGCACCGGGTAGGCGGGCGTGCTCCACCTGCCCACCGACTCGTCCAAGTCGTCTGCGGGCGAGCGGAGGGATTTTGAGGGGGAAAAGCGGCGGAGGTGTTGGCTGACTTGAATCATAGGGGGCGGTTTAGCATTGAGGTTTTAATTGAGCAAGGGTGGGGGTTTTTTGGGGATGGGCGCTTTTCGTCTGAGGGCCTGAAAAGCCTTAATTACTACTAATTTTCTTCAGGCCCCCAGACACGAAGCTCGTTTCTTCTTTGGACACCAGGCAGAGGGATCGGCTCTTTTGGTTTTTTTTGGATCATGGACAGATCAAAAAATTTTGGCATGCGGCGTGCGTCGCGCTTGATCGTGGCAGTGGCCGCGCGCCTCAACGCTGGCGGCGGGCGTATTTTGGGCTACACGTCTATTCTGTCGTCTTCCAGAAATACGCCTACTCTGGGGCTGGCCGATTTCGTTTTCATTGCCGTGTGGATGGTGCAGATCTGGCGCTCCCAACTGAAGAGGGTGCGCAGGCGTAGGGCGAAGCAGTTGCGACGCCAGCACTCGTCTGCGAGCGCAGAGGCCACGGCGGTGGTGGGGACCTTGGTGTCGGGCTGGGGAGGATCGTATGCACTGGCCTGCTCGGCAAGTTCAACGTCGCGTTGCGCGAAGATGTTTGTTGGCGGTTCGTCCATGTCCTGCCAAAAATGTACCGCCAAGAGGTTGGGGTAGGTGTCGTGGGCGGCCTGGGCGAAGCCTTGGCGCACCGACCAGCTGTAGGGGCGGCCACGTAGGTCGATGCTGCGCAGCTCAGGGAGAAAGTCGGGACTCTTGCGCAGGTGGGTCGTCCAGTCGACCAGGTCGGCATCGCTTAGCCGATTGCCGCTGAGGTCCACGTGGCGCAAACAACGGCTCATCTGCGCCAGCAGCGCCAGGCAACAGAGCAAAGAGTCGAGGCTGGCGACGGTATTTCCCAGGTCCATCTCCTCGATTCGACGCACAGGACCCTCGTTTTCCCCCACCCAGAGACAGTGGGCGGCGTGTGCCTTGAGGCATACGGGTGAGCTGGCCGCCAGCTGGCGCAAACGGCGAGTGTAACTCCCCAACGTGGCACGGTGGCGCAGGCAGTGGCTGGCAAAAGAGATGGCTTCGTACTCCCAGGCGACCCGGCGGTGCTCTGAGGCTGCGCCATGGCGCAGGGTGGCTTCGCCGATGTCCAGGGAATAGACGGGTGCGCCGAGGATGATGGGCGGCAGAAAGTCGTTTTGAGGCGGCAGCAGCCTATCGTTGTACGCCTGCAACAGCCTCTCGCCCGACTCGTCCAGTGCGTTGCCATGGACGTAGAGCTGCACCAGGCTGACTCCCAATTTATCCAGCCCCGCCAACAAATATGCGAGACCGGCGGTGGTAAGTAGATTATGGCTGAGGTTGATGACCTTCAGCTCGGCGAAATTTTCTAGTGAGGCGATCAGCCTAAACAGGTGGGCGTCTTCTATCCGGAGGTGGCGCAGGTCCAAAACCTTGGCCGTGGCGCGAGCAAGGAAGTGGATCAAGGCGACGTCGCGAGTAGCCTGCAGATAAGGAAGCGGCTCGGGCAACCACAGCCCATCGGAGCTCAACAGTAGGCTTTTTGCAGGCACCCTCGCCTCGGCGCGCTCACAACTTTCATCTACCAGACATCCAGGTTGGTCCGCAGCGCTCACCCACTCACTCGACAAAACGGTGAAATGACCGTTCAACAGGAGGATCTGCAGGGCCGCCTCCGCCCCAAAAAAACCCGAGGCGTCGATGCTGTCCTGCAGGGTGCGACCCCCATCGGCAGCATTGAAGAGAGCGGCGAAGCGCAGCCGCAGGCGCTCACCCAGCGGCGTCTTCGACGAATTTACCAAGGGGCCGGACCGCTGCATCAGGGGTCGCGCATCGAAGGCATCGAAAACACCCGCGGGTGAGGGCGGCGCGCGGCGCATTTCCCGCGGCACATCCGCCAAGAAGCCGGGCTCGGGAAAAGGTAGCTTGGCCAGGGGCTGTGGGGGCTGGGACTCAGGCTGGTCGGCAGCGGCGGCGGCGGCGCGGGCGGGGACGGGGACGGCGGTGGAGGCGGGCGGCGGGCGGACAACGGTCAACATGGGTCGATCCGACTACCACCTGCGGGCGGCGGACTACAAGGCAAGATGCTCTCTGAGCCGCTGGGCCATTCAACGCCAAGAGCGCTGCGCCGACGCGCGCAATATCGCTGCCTATGAACACAGCTTCGAAAAGTTGACAAATGAAGTCCCGCTGGCAATCGCCACGAACGAAAGCTTAGAGAACTCTTCTAATTCGTGCCTTACCGCCTCAGCTCGAAGGTGCCATGACCAGGCCAATCAAGTGGCCCAAAATAAAGTCGACTTGCCTGTCTGGCGTGGGCCCAACGACAGAAGGCTCTTCTGTGTGCGCAGCGGACGTGCGTTAAAATATATTCTTTCGTCTGCTCATCTCGCCGCGTAAGCGGCGATGCCACCTTTGCGGGTAGGCAGAATTTTACAGAAACCGTCATTGGCTTCTGAGCCGCAGTCGCGGGACCTAGCTTCCAGCGCTTGCGAGGCCCCCAAACTGTGATAGGCCTCGGCGGTGCGCTCCGCCATCCTCATTCCCGCGCGGCTGGAGTCGAGCCGCCTGCCACGCAAAGCCCTTGCCGATTTAGGAGGGGTGCCGATGGTGGTGCGGGTGGCGCAGCGGGCCGCCCGCTGCCAGGCGGCCGACCAGGTGGCCATCGCCAGCGATTCTGCGGCCATTCTGCAGGCGGCACGCGAGTTTGGTTTCGGCGCCATCCGCACTGCCTCCCATCATGCCAGCGGCACCGACCGAGTGGCCGAGGCCGCAGCGAAGTGTGGCGCCGAGTTCGTCGTCAACCTGCAGGGAGACGAACCCTTCGTCGAGCCGCGCGACCTCGAGGCCCTCTTTGCGGCACTGCATCGCCCCACCGTCAACGCCGACATCGTCACCCTCAAACGACCCTTGACCAATGCCGCGGCCATCAACGACCCAGCCTGCGTCAAGGTGGTCTGCGCCGACGACGGGGTGGCGCTCTACTTCTCCCGTGCCCCCATCCCCTTCTGCCGCGGTGCGTCAGGAGAAAGGAGGACGGAAGCCTCTTCTGTCTTTGGCCACCTCGGTGTATATGCCTGCCGTCGGGCGGCCCTAGAGCGCTGGTGCCGAGCCCCGGTCGGTGCCCTGGAGGCCTGTGAGGGACTCGAGCAGCTGCGCGCGCAGGCCCTGGGAATGCGCATCCTGGTGTTGCTCGCCCACGGCCAAGGGCGCGGCATCGACACCCCCGCCGATCTGCTATGGGCCCGCCAACAGCTAAAGGATTGCGATGCCACCCCGCCAGCCTAAGTTCGTCTTCATCACCGGCGGCGTCGTCTCGGCGCTGGGCAAAGGCCTCACCGCGGCGTCGCTCGGGGCGCTGCTTGAAAGCCGCGGCCTGCGGGTGGCGATGCTCAAGCTCGACCCCTACATCAACGTCGACCCCGGGACGATGAGCCCCTTTCAGCACGGCGAGGTTTACGTCACCGACGACGGCGCCGAGACCGACCTCGATCTGGGCCACTACGAGCGCTTTACCCAGGCCCGCCTGTCGCAGCGCAACAATTGCACCTCAGGGCGGATCTACCAGCGGGTGATCGACAAGGAGCGGCGGGGCGACTACCTCGGCGGCACCGTCCAGGTGATTCCGCACGTCACCGACGAGATCAAACGGGTGGTCAAAGATGCCGCCGTCGACACCGACGTGCTGCTGTGTGAGATCGGCGGCACCGTCGGCGACATCGAATCGCTGCCTTTTTTGGAGGCCATCCGCCAGCTCAAGTACGAGGTCGGCCGCGACGACACGATGTACCTGCACCTGACCCTGGTGCCCTACATCAAGACCGCCGGCGAGGTGAAAACCAAACCCACCCAGCACAGCGTCAAAGGCCTGCGCGAAATTGGCATCACGCCGGACGTGCTGCTCTGTCGCTGCGAGAAGCCCATCGAGCGCAGCGTCAAAGAGAAGATCGCCCTGTTCTCCAGCGTTGGCGTCGACTGCGTCTTTGCCGCCCCCGACGTCGCCTGCATCTACCAGCTGCCCATCGAGCTGCATCGCGAGGGCCTCGACGAGAAGATGATCGAGATTTTGGGGATCTGGTCGCGCACCCCCAACCTGCAGCAGTGGCACACCGTCGTCGAGCAGGCCACCCACCCCAGCCGCTTCACGCGCATCGCCGTCGTCGGCAAGTACGTCGACCACGTCGACTCCTACAAAAGCCTGCACGAGGCGCTCACCCACGCCGGCATGGTCAACGACGCGCGGGTCAACCTACAGTATGTCGACAGCGAAGCGCTGGAGAAGGACCCCGGCCTTCTCGCGGCCCTGCGCGAGGTCGACGGCATCTTGGTGCCCGGCGGCTTCGGCGAGCGCGGCGCCGCCGGCAAGCTGCTGGCGGTGCAGATAGCCCGCGAGCAGAAGATCCCCTACTTCGGCATCTGTTTGGGCCTGCAAATGGCGGTGATCGAGTACTGCCGCAACGTCCTGCAGCTGCCGCAGGCCAACTCGCAAGAGTTCGCGCCCGACAGTGACGACCCAGTGGTGGCGCTGATGGCCGACCAACAAGCGGTCGCCGACAAGGGCGGCACCATGCGCCTGGGTGCCTACCCCTGCGTCCTGCAGCCGGAGAGCCGAGCCCAGGCGGCCTATGGGCGCATGGAGATCTCCGAGCGCCACCGCCACCGCTTCGAGGTCAACAACGCCTACCGCGCGCGCCTCGAAGAGGCGGGCATGCGGGTGGTGGGCACCTCGCCCGACGGCAGCCTGGTGGAGATCTGCGAAATCCCTGATCACCCCTGGTTTTTGGGCTGCCAGTTCCATCCGGAGTTCAAGAGCAAGCCCTTCTCGCCGCATCCGCTGTTCCGCGACTTCGTCGCCGCCGCCTTGCAGCGGCGGCAGGCTCACGCCGTGCATGCAGCCTGAGAAGCTCAAAGGCGGCGTCGCCGACCTTTTCGAGCGGCGCCGACTGACGCTCATCGCGGGGCCATGCGTCGCCGAATCCTGGGCCCTCTGCCGTGATTTGGCCCAAAGCCTGGCAGCGATGTGCGCCGAGCGCGGCGTCGGCTACATCTTCAAGGCCTCCTTCGACAAGGCCAACCGCACCGCCGGCAGCAGCTTTCGCGGCGGCGGCATGGCCGCGGGGCTGGAGATCTTGGCGCGGGTGCGCGCCGAGGTGCAGGTGCCGGTGATCACCGACATCCACCTGCCCGAGCAGGCGGCGCCAGTCGCCGCGGCGGTCGACGTCCTGCAGATCCCCGCCTTCTTGAGCCGCCAGACCGATTTGTTGGCCGCCGCAGCTGCCACCGGTCGGCCGGTCAACGTCAAAAAGGGGCAATTCATGGCGCCGCAGGATGGCCGCCACATCGTCGAAAAGTTCCGCCGCAGCAGCCCCAACCCCGGCCCCCTCGCGCTGACCGAGCGCGGCAGCTGCTTCGGCTACCACAACCTGGTGGTCGACATGCGCGGCCTGGAAATCATGCGGGCGCAGGCGCAGGTACCGCTGATCTTCGACGCCACCCACTCGGTACAGCTGCCGTCGGCCCAAGATGGCCGCAGCGGCGGCGACCGACAGATGGCGCGGGTGCTGGCGCGGGCCGCGGCGGCAGTTGGGATAGACGGGCTTTTCTGTGAGGTCCACCCCGACCCCGACAACGCCCTCTCCGACGGCCCCAACTCGCTGACCCCGGTGATGATGGCCGACACCCTCGACGCCGTCTGCGCCATCCACGCGGCGAGTGCGCCCTGGCGGGCAGGTTGATCCCGGCGCCGGCGCGCCTGCGCCAGCTGGCCGGGCTGGTGCTCGACTGCGACGGGGTGCTCTCCGACGGCGGCCTTTATTTCGACGCCGCGGGCGGCCGCCAGCTGCGCTTCAACGCCCGCGACGGCTTCGCACTGGCGTTGCTGAGCCGCGCCGGCCTGCCCATTGGGGTGCTCTCCGGCCGCCCGGCCGACATCGCCGAAGCACGCCACGCGCAGCTGGGCATGGGCCCCTTCGTCGGCGGCTGCCATGACAAGGCGGTCGGCCTCAAAGAGATCTGCGCCGCTTGGGGGTGCGCGCCGGAGGCGGTGGCCTTCGTCGGCGACGACCTGCCAGATTTGCCGGCCTTCAGCGCCGCCGGGCTGTGCATCGCCGTCGGCGACGCGGCGCCGGAGGTGCGCACGGCGGCCCACTGGATCACCCGGGCCCACGGTGGCCACGGGGCGGTGCGCGAGGTGTGTGAAGCGATCGCCCGGGCGCGCGGCGATTGGCCCACCGACATCGCCCAGCCGGCGCCGTCGGCGCCGGCTGGATTTCTGCCTTAGTCGACTTTTTTGACGAACTCCGCCGAGATGTCGATGTTGATCTCGTCGCCGACCAACAGGCCGCCGTGGTCGAGGGCCTTGTTCCAGGTGAGGCCAAAGTCCTTGCGAGAAAGCTTGCCGCGGGCGGTGACCGCCGTGCGGATCAGGCCGCTCATAGGATCTTTGACCGGCTTGGCGGGGCCGGTGAGCTGCAGGGTCAGAGGCCGATGGACGTCGCGGATGGTCAGCTCGCCGGTGACGTAAAAGGCCTTGCCCTTTTTGAACACTTTGCCGCTTTTGAAAGTGATCTTGGGAAACTTGTCGGCGTCGAAAAAGTCGGGGCTGCGCAGATGCGCGTTGCGCTGCTCGACGCGGGTGTCGATCGACTTAACCTCCAAGGTGGCGTCCACCGAGCTCTTCAGTGGATTTTTCTCGTCCCAGAGAAGGGTGGCGCTGGTGTCGGAGAAGGCGCCGCGCACTTTGCTGACCATCATGTGGTCGACGGTGAAGCCGACCTCGGCGTGTTTGGCGTCCAACGTCCAAGTGCTCACCGTCGCAGCAGCCGCGGCAGCGGCAACGGGCTTGGTGGCAGCGGCGGCGGCGGGCTGGGCGACGGCGGCCGGTGAAGCGGCCTCTTCGGCGTGGGCGGACAGGGCAACGAGCGGGGCGGCGAAAAAACAGGCTAGGGCGGTGGCGATCCTACGCATGACATCTCCTCTTATGGGTTGAGCGAGGAGGCTACCACCGAGCCCCGCAGTGGGGCAAAAACAAAGAATTGCTGTTTTACGCGATTTGCGGCCAAGATAGGGCTTGGCCCCTGTGCACCAGCGAGAATTATGAGCGGCGACGCCCAGCTTCGTTTTGGCAAGTTTACCTTGCTGCATCGCATCGCCACCGGCGGCATGGGCGAGGTGCACCTGGCAAAGCTGCGCGGCCCCAGCGGCTTCGAGAAGCTGGTGGTGATCAAGCGCCTGCTCGAGACCCGCAAGAGCACCCCACATTACATCGACATGTTCTTCAGCGAAGCGCGCGTCGCGGCGCAGCTGGGCCACAGCAACATCGTGCAGATCTACGAAGTGGGGCAGATCGACGGGGTGCACTACATCGCCATGGAATACATCCAGGGCAAAAGCTTTCGCCAAATTCTCGATACGGCCCACGCCCAACGCGGTTTTTTTCCCGCGCCCTACACCTTGGACGTCATCGCCGAGCTCTGTGCGGGGCTGTCTTTCGCGCACAACGCCAGCCACCTTTCGGGCGCCTCGATGGGCCTCATCCACCGCGACGTCAACCCCCACAACGTCCTCATCAGCTACCAGGGCGAGGTCAAAATCATCGACTTTGGCATCGCCAAAAGCGAGCTGACCCTCGAGCAGACTCAGGCAGGCACCATCAAGGGAACGGTGGTCTACATGTCGCCCGAGCAGGCCAACGGCAAGCGCCTGGACAAGCGCAGCGATATCTTCTCGGTGGGGATCTGCCTCTACGAAGCTTTGGTGGGGGACAACCCATTTTACAAGGCGTCGATCACCGCGTCGCTGGAGGCCATCCGGCAGTCAGACTACGAGCCGCTCGAGCAGGGGCGACCCGAGCTTTTGGCGTTTGCCCCCATCGTCTCACGCGCGCTGCAGCGCGACCCGACAGAGCGCTACGCCGACTGCAGTGAGATGGCGGCACAGCTGCTCGCCCTGCGCGATCAAAACGTTTTGCCGCGGCCGCCGCAGCGCCTGGCGACATACCTGCAGAACCTCTTCCTCAACGACAAGGCCGAGGAGGAGCGGCTGCTCAGCCGCACCGAGCTGGTGGAGCTCTCACAGAGCGGCACCCTCGAAGTCGCGACCGCCCTGCCAGCCGCGCTCGGGGATGGCGACGCCACCCAGGTGCGTGGCAGCCTGACGCCGCGTCTGGAGATCACCGTCCCGGGGCGGGCCTCGGCGCAGTCGAGCTCGCCGCAAATCGGTCAGGAGGGGCCGCTCGAAGAGTCGACCCAGCCAGGCGGCACCGAGCCCGCGGACGACATCACCCCGGACCGCCAAACGGCGCCGCCCCTCACCGCGGCACCGCGCCCGACCCAGCCGACGCCCCCCCCCTGGCCGTTTTTCGTCCAGCGCGCCCTGGTCGACATCCTTGCCGTCGAGGGCCGCCTGCAGAGCTGGGCGCAGAGGGCCTTGCCGCGCGGCCACGCCCATTGGCAGCGCCTGCAGCCGCAGCTGCA
>JBBSTS010000030.1:0-8942 GCA_038235675.1 Myxococcota bacterium
AGTGGCGGCAAGCGCGCTCAAGTGGTCGCCCATGGGCTGGCCTATGCCGCCGGGGTGGTGGGCGCCATGTTGGCGCTCGCTGCGTTGGTGCTCGCACTCAAGGCGGCGGGCGAGCAGGTGGGCTGGGGCTTCCAGTTCCAGGAGCCACGATTTTTGATCGGCCTGTGCGCCCTGTTGGTGGCTTTCGCACTCAACTGCTTCGGCGCCTTCGAGGTGCTCAGCGGCGCTGCGGGCCTCGACCGCGCAGTGCGCGCCCGCCAGGGCCTGGCGCGCAGCGCGATGGAAGGCGTCTTGGCGGTGGCGCTGGCCACCCCCTGCTCGGCGCCTTTTTTAGGCAGCGCCGTCGCCTACGCGCTGACGGCGCCAGCCTACGTCACCCTGTTGGTCTTCGCCTGTGTCGGCATAGGCCTCGCCCTGCCGCTGCTGTTGCTGTGCCTGTTGCCCGACGGCCGGCGCTTCGTGCCCCGACCGGGCGCCTGGATGGGCTGGGTCAAGCAGGCGATGGGCTTTGCTTTGTTGCTCACCGTCGTCTGGCTGCTGTGGTTGCTCGGGCGCAGCGCCGGCGTCGACGCCCAGGCACAGGTGATGGTCGCCCTTTTGGCGCTGGCCGCCATCGCCTGGGTTTATGGCCTGGCGCTGAGCCGAATGCCGAGCCGGCAGCTGCCGCTGCTGGTCCTGGCGCTGTTGACCGCCGGCGGCGTCTTTTACCTCGGCGTCGATCTGCGCGCCGCGCGGCCGCTTGCGGCGCCCGTCGGCCACGGCTATGCGCCCTGGAGCCACGCAGCGGTGCGCGCCGCTTTGGCAGCACGGCGGCCGGTGTTCGTCGACTTCAGCGCCGACTGGTGCATCACCTGCAAGTACAACGAGCGCCACGTCCTGGCGCAGCCGCGGGTCTTGGCCGCCTTCGCCGAACATCAGGTGGTGCTGCTGCGCGCCGATTGGTCGCGGCGCGATGCGGCGATCCGCAGCGTCCTGCAAAGCTTCGGTCGCCCGGGGGTGCCGATGGTGCTGCTCTACGATCCGGCGAAGCCGGCAGGGCCGCCGCAGCTGCTGCCGGAGATCTTGAGCGAAGAGGTCGTGCTGCAGGCGCTCGCTTCACTCGCCCCACAGCCCCTGCCATAGGCCACCATGCACCTTCTGCTGCTGGCGGCTTTGTTCGGCGCCCAGGCGCTGCCGCTCGGCGCGGCACTGCGGCCGTCGTCGCGCGCGCCGCTGCTGCCAGGGCGGCCCGCCGCGCCACCGATGCCGCTGTGGGAGCAGCCGCAGGACTGGGGCCTTTTAACTCTCGGCACCCAGGCGCCGTTGTTCGTCAACCGGCTACATTTTTTGCCCGGCCGCCTGATGCCGTTGCGGGCGCGCCAGATCGAGCTGGCGGTGGCCCTCAACCACGTCAACATTTGGGCGCAGATGCCCGGCTATTTTTTCGATGGCGAGTGGACGCAGGTGCAGCTGCGGGTCGGCGTGGGCCTTGGCTGGGGCAGCGAGCTGGCGCTGGAGGTGCCCGCCTATGCGCGCTCGGGGGGCTTTTTGGACGGCTTCATCATGGGCTTCCACGACATGTTCAACCTGACGCAGTCGCGCCGCGACCGCTACCCGCGCAACCGCCTGCAGGTGGAGACGCGCGCCGCCGAGGGCTTCATCACCCGCCTGAGCGACCGCGACGCGGGCGCCGGCCTAGGCAACCCGGTGCTGCGCTTTCGCCAGCTGCTCGGCCGCCAGCCCCCCCGCCCAGGCGCCGGGCCGCGCCCCGCCACCGCCCTGGTGGCCGAGCTGGCGCTCAAGCTGCCGGTGGGCAGCATCGCCCAGCAATACGCCACCGACGGTCTGGCGCTGTTGCTGGCCCTCGGGGCTCAGCAGTCGCTGAGCGCACGGCTGACCCTCTACGCCCACGGCGGCATGGTGTGGGCCCCCGGAGCGAAACAGGTCTACACCATCGCCCTGACCCCGCGGCAAAAATTTTTGGTCTTGGGGGTTGGTCTGACGCTCACCGACCGGCTACGGGTGGTGCTGCAGGTCCTTAACCAGGATGGCATGGCGCGCAGCGCCCTGTTTCGTCCCCTGTGCCACACCACCTATGAATTTGGTGTGGGGTTGCAGATCCAGCCGCGCCTGCTCGGCAATTGGCTGATGGAAGTGGGCATCATTGAAAACGGCATCCACGACGCCAACACCCCCGACTTCGGCGTCCACTTCGCCCTGCGCCATCACAGCACCTGAGGCGCTGCCCATCTATCAGGTGGAAGCGGCCTTCTTGGCCGCCCTGCGCCACCACCGGGTGGTCGTCGTCGAGGGAGCTCCCGGCACCGGCAAAACCACCCAGCTGCCGCAGATCATGCGGCGTGCCGGCCTCATCCCTCGCCTCTGCGGCATCACCCAGCCACGGCGCATCGCCGCGGTGAGCGTCGCCGAGCGTTTGGCGGCGGAGATGGGCAGCAAGGTCGGCGACGAGGTGGGCTACAGCATTCGCTTCGACGACAGCACCTCGTCGGCGACGCGCATCAAGGTGATGACCGACGGCATTTTATTGCAGGAGGCGCGCCGCGACCCCACCTTCGCCGCCTACGACGTCATCATGGTCGACGAGGCGCACGAGCGCAGCCTCAACATCGACTTCGCCCTCGGCCTGCTGCACCGTGCCCTGCAGGCGCAGCCCGACCTGCGCCTGGTGATCAGCTCGGCCACCCTCCACAAGGGGCAGTTTCAGCGCTTTTTTTCCGCCGCCCTCGGGGCCGAAGTTCCCTGCATCAAGGTGGCCACCCGCACCCATCCTTTGGAGGTGCATTACCGGCCGCCACAGGGCTACGGCAACGACCTGCACGAGGCGGTCTGCGACCTGCTCGAGGAGGTGGCGGTGGCCCACCCGCACGGTGACGTGCTGGTGTTTTTGCCGGGCGAGGCGCTCATCCACAAGTGCATGCAGCGCATCGCCCAGGCCCAGCGTCCATACTGGACTGCGGTGCCCCTGTATGGTCGCCTGACCCGCGCCGAGCAGGAGCTGGTCTTTGCCCCGGTGACCCACGGCCGCAAGGTGATCCTCTCCACCAACCTGGCCGAGACGTCGATCACCATCGAGGGGGTGCGGGTGGTGCTCGATTGTGGCCTGCATAAGGCCCCCTGGCACAGCCCCAAGACCGGGATCACCGCCCTGCGCGAGGAGGGGATAAGCCAAGCCTCGGCCACCCAGCGCGCTGGCCGCGCTGGCCGCCTGGGGCCCGGCACCGTCTACCGCCTCTACAGCGAGGAACAGCTGCTGGCACAGCCGGCCTACACCAGCGAAGAGATCTTACGCGCCGATCTGAGTGAGGCGGTGCTGCGGCTGATCGACCTAGGGGTCGGCGATCCACGCAGCTTCGCCTTTCCCACCCCGCCACCACGACGCAAGTTGCAGGCTGCCGTGCAGGCGCTGCGCGATCTCGGCGCCATCGACGCGCACCATCGGCTCACCCCCATCGGCAAGCAGATGGTCCCTTTTCCGCTGAGCCCGTCGCTCTCACGGATGGTGGTCGAGGCGCGCCGGCGCGCCCCCAAGGCCCTGCACGACGTGCTGTTGGTGGGAGCCTTCGCCTCGGTGCGCGGCCCCTGGCTGCAGCCGGAGGGCCTGCAAGAAGAAGCGCGCGCCGCTCACCGCCGCTTCGCCGACCCGCTGGGGGATGCGCTCTGCAGCCTGCGCCTCTATCGCGCGTTTTGCGCCGCGCCGGACGCCGACGCCTTCTGCCGCACGCACTTCGTCGACGGCGACACCCTACGCTTCGTCACCCGCGCCCACCAACAGCTCTGCGACATCGCCGCTGAGCACGGCGCCGCGGTCAGCGTCGGCCCCGGCGAGCCGCAGCAGGTTTTGCGCTGCGTCGCCAGCGGCTTCGCGCACAACCTTTTGCGCCGCCAACACCACGCCACCACCTACGAAACCCTCGGCGGGGTGCGCGTCGCGCTGCACCCTTCCTCCTGCCTCTTTCGCCGGCCTCCGGCCTACGTCGTGGCCACCGAGCTGATGCACTCCAGCCGCGTCTACGCCTTCCACGTCTCGGCCATCGACCCCGACTGGCTCGCCGAGCTGTCGCCGGCGGCCGCCGCCTGGGCACCGAGCAAGAAAAAAGCTGGCCGCCGCGGCAGGGGCCGCGGCAGATAGCGTGCTTTCGCCCCTGAAAGACCTCTAAAAATCTAGATGGCCACTTTTGGGCGTCGGCGGCGGCATCTGCGAGCCTGGCATGCCGCCCAGCGATTGGTTGTGGGTGTTGAGGATCCGCTGCGCCTGGTCGCCGCTGAGGGGCGCCCCCTCACGCGAGGTGTGCGGGCTGATCTGCTGGGCGAAATGGTCGTGGTACATCGCGCCGAAGCTGCTGTTGATCGCCAAGCGTGGGCCGCAGGCACCGAGGGCGCCGAGAAGCAGGGCAAAAAGGCTTAGCTGGGCGGCGTGGGCTGCTTTGGGCATGATGGCTTTTCCTTGGGGGAAGGGGGCAGGGATTCCTTGGCAACCAAAGCCGCCAAATTTCGTTGCGCCGTTTCCGAGCGCTTATCGAGGGAGACGGCCTCTTGGTAGAGCCCGCGGGCGCCGACGGTGTCGCCGGAGAGCTCGTAGCAGAGGCCGAGGTTGGCGAGCGCGTCGGCGCGGTTGCCACCCTGGGAAAAGGAGCGCATGGCGCCGGCGTAGTCGCCCAGGCGGCCACGTGCGAAGCCCAAATTGTTGGTGGCGCGGTGATTGACCGGGTCGCGCTGCAGCGCTTTTTCATAGGCATCGACGCTGGCGGCAAAGTTGCCGCGCAGGTAGTTGGAGAAGCCGAGGTTGTTGTAATAGTCCGCCGAATGCGGCGCCGCCGCAATCGCCAAGCGGTGCCAGCGCTCGGCGTCCTCGCCGCGCCCCCACTGATCGTAGAGCACCCCCATCGCGGCGCAGGTGTCGGGCAGGGTGGGGTCGAGGCGATAGGCCTGCTGCAGCTCGGCCTCGGCCTGGGGATAAAGCTGGCGATCACGCAGCACCAACCCAAGCATGGTGTGCACCCGCGGATCGTTGGGGGTCGCCTGCACCGCTCGCTGCAAGAGCGGCGTTGCCTGCTCGTAAGCATGGTGGGCCACCAGCACCTGTGCCACCTCGTAGCCTATCTGTTGTTGCTGCGGATCGGCGGCGGTGGTCGCACAGCCGAGCGAGATAAGCAGCAGGCCGACGAGCGAGAAAGCACGCAGATTGAGCATGGCTCAATGGCCTAGCACAATTAAGAACTGGATGATAGTTGGGGCAATGAGCGCCAGCATACAGGCGGGCAAAAAGCAGAGGGTCAGCGGCATCACCAAGTAAGCGCTGACTTTGCCGGCATGCTCCTCCAAGGACAACATGCGCTTGGTAAAGGCCGACTCGGAATACTCGCGCAGCGCCTGGGTGATGCTGGCGCCCAGCTGACTGGCCTGTTGGATCAGCCGCGCCAAGGTGGTGAGCTCTTCGAGGTCGACCCTGTCGGCCATACGTTTAAAAGCCTGGGTGAAGGTAAGCCCGGCGCCCATCTCGGCGCTGACCACCGCCGCCTCGTCGGCCATCAGCGGCTCGACCGAGCGGATCTCCACCGTCACCCGCTCGAATGCAGCCTCGACGCTGAGCCCGACGTCGAGGCACAAAACCATCAGGTCGATGGTCGCCGACAGCGAGCGGTTGATCCGCGTCTTGCGCTCCAGGACACGCTTGTCGACCACGTAGTCCGGGCCCCTGAGACAAATGAGCGCCACGGCCGCCAGAGAGGCCATCGCCGTCAGCGACGTCTTGCCGACGGTGGCCAGCAGGATCATGGCCAAGCCCGCCCCGAGAATGGTGCAGGTGCGTACCAAGGTAAAATTGCGCAGGGCGTGCTCGCCGCGGAATCCCGCCCGCGCCAAGCGCAAGCGCGCCTCGCGGATTTCGATGTCGGTCTGCGGTGCCAGGCGTGCGGTCAGCGGGTTGAGCAGCCGCGCAACCGCATGGCGCTCCTCACCATCCAGCTTGATGGCGTCCTGCCAACTCACGACCGCCACGCGCAGCACCGTCAGCGTCAGGAGGGCACTGCCGATCATCAAAAGGACGTGGAAATTGTGCAGAAGTGCCGTTAGCTGGGTCATGGCGGTGTCCTTGAGAAGCGTGTTAGGCGAGGGTCGAGCCCATCAGTCGTCGCACCCACAAGATGCCGGCGCCCCAGGTCGTTAGCAGGATGGCCAGCAGAACGTGGCCCAGGTGCGAAGAGGTGAAGCCAGCGAAGTAGCCGGTGCCAGAAGCCGCCGCGAGGAGCATGAAGACCCCCGGCAAGGCCCCCAGGATCCAGGCCGACATGCGCGCCTCGCCGGTCATCGAGCGCAGACGCAGGACGTAGGTGATGTTGGCGTCGAGCGTCCGTTTGATGCGTTCGAGCACCTCGACCAAATTGCCACCCGTCTGCCCCAATACGGTGACGGCGATGGCAAACAGCCGCAGGCCAATGGAGGCCTGATAGCGCCGCGCCATCTTTTTGAGCGCCGCGTCCAAGGGGCGCCCCAGGCGATACTCCTCTGCACACGCAAAAAACTCCTGCGACACCGGCGCCGGCAGCTCCTCGGTGGCGCCGACGAAGGCCTGCGGCAGCGAGCGACCCGAGCGCAGGTAGAGGCCGATGAGCTCCAGCGCCTGTGGCAGTTGCCCCTCCAGTTTGACCATGCGCTGGGTTTTCTTACGCATGATGCGCAGGGCCGGCACGACGCCGCAGAGCCCAGTCAGCACGAGAACGACGACCATCTCGAGGCCGAAGACGAAGGCGACGACAAAGCCTCCGCCGGCAGCCATCATCATCTGACCCATCAGCTTTGCCACCGTCAGCGATTCGCCAGATCCGTCGAGCAGGTCGAGAAGGTTCACGGTCAGCGGCATGTCGCGCAAGATCCCCTGCAGCCAACGGTGCTTGGCATAGCGCGGCCCGATGTCGTCGAGCAGGTCGCGCTCCTCACCGCCATGGTCGACGCGCTCGAGAAATTCCTGCGCCCGACGCGCCCGCATGGCTCGGCTATGCAGCCGCGCGTACATCCCGAAAGAAAGGAGGATCAACGCTCCAAGAATTATTTGGCTGTATAACATGGGCTATCTACGCCTCCACCGTCTGCCAGTTGAAGTCGGCGCCGTGCTCGGCGAAGCGCTGCGCAAAGGTCGAATTGCCGTGGTAGGCGAAGCGCTTTTCCAGCGGCACCCAGGTAAAGATGTGTCGCACCGTCACCCGATCTTTGAGGTATTCTTCCACTTCCGAGATGTGGGTGATGCGCCGGGTACCATCCGAGAAACGTGCCACCTGCACCACCAAGCGCACGCTGCTGGCGATGAAGTTGTTGATCGACTCTCCCTCCAGCACCACGCCCGAGAGCGCCAACATCATCGTCAAGCGATCCATCGCGTCGCGCGGCGTGTTGGCGTGGACCGTCGCCATCGAACCCTCGTGGCCGGTGTTCATCGCCTGCAGCATGTCGAGGACTTCACCGCCGCGGATCTCGCCGATGATGACGCGGTCCGGACGCATACGCAGGGCGTTTTTCACGCAGGCGCGGATGCTCACCTCGCCTTTTCCTTCGATGTTGGCCGGCCGCGCCTCCATGCGCACCACGTGCTGACCCATCAGCGCCAGCTCCACCGAGTCCTCGATGGTGATCACCCGCTCGTGGTTAGGGATGTAGCTGGAGAGCAGGTTGAGCATGGTGGTCTTGCCCGAGCCGGTACCGCCGGAGACCAGCAGGTTGGTCTTGGCATGCACCGCCGCCGCCAAAAACTTGATCATCGTCGCTGTGCCAACGCCGCGCGCCACCAGGTCGTCGGCCGACAGCAGACGTTTGCCGAAGCGGCGGATCGACAAGATGGCGCCGTCCGGCGAGATGGGCGGCACGACGGCGTTGACGCGCGAGCCGTCGGCGAGGCGTGCATCGACCAAGGGCGAGGATTCGTCCACCCGCCGGCCAACTCGGCTGACGATACGTTGGATGATGTTGAGCAGGTGTTGGTTGTCGGTAAAGCGGATGTTCGTGAGCTCAAGCCGGCCCCGCCGCTCGACGAAAATTTGGTCGGCACGGTTCACCAAGATGTCGCTGATCTCCACGTCGTTGACCAAAGGTTCGAGTGGCCCTAAGCCGACGATTTCATCCAAAATGGCGGTGATGAGCGCGGCCCGCGCCTCACCGCTGAGCGCTGCGGCCTCCGCGTCGCTGGCGATGAGGGCATCGGCGACCAGGCGCACCCGTTCGCGCATCTTGCGGGGGTCGGCCTCGACCATCGAGCGCGTGTCCAGCTTGTCGATGAGGGCCGCATGCAGGCGCGTCTTGAGCCGCAGGTGCCGCCCCATGGCACCGGGATCAAGCGGCAGATCTGGGCGGCTGGACTCCTGGCCAGACTCTTTTTCCTCACTTTTTTTGCGGCTGCTCTCCAGCCGTTCTTTGAGGTTCATGGCCGCTTCCAAAAACGTAGTTTGTCGCCCAAGAGGCCCTTCGGCTCCTCCTTGGTTATCTTGGCCACCTCACGCAACTCTGGCAACAATTCGTGGCTCGTCTGACCGGACAAAATGGCCGCCATGTCACTGACGTGCTTGGTAAGGACGTGCTGTGGGCTGAGGTCCAAAAGCGGCATCGCCCGGTCGAGCGACTGCTGCACCAGGGGCTCGTCGCGCCCCACCGTCACCAAAGTGGCGCCGACGAACATCTGCTTGAGGGTGGCCAGGGTGATGTTATGCTCCGGCATGAAGCGGTTGACGACGACCACGATGTCGCGGGGATCCTTGCCGATCTTGAGCAGGATGTTGAAGGCCCAGCGCCCCCGGCGAATGGCGAGCACCTCCTGCAAAATGACCAGCGCCACTTTGTCGGCGCTGTCGAGCACCGCCAGAGCGGTCTCGGAAAAGTCGCGCACGCCGTCGACGAAGATGGTTCCGAAGCTGCGTCGCAGCCCCTGCACTAGGTTGGCGATGCCATCGGGGGTAACT
>JBBSTS010000031.1:0-8908 GCA_038235675.1 Myxococcota bacterium
CGAAAACAACAACGTCTTCGCCCACGAGGCCTTCGCCCGTAGCACCTCCGACCGCTTCGCCAGCCCTCCGGACATGTTCGCGGCGGCGGCGCTGGTGGGCAAAGTAGGGGAGCTTGGACGCACCCTACGCCAGGTGGCGGTGCAGCACGCGCCGCCCCTGCCACTGTTCGTCAACGTCCACCCCAGCGAGCTGCAGGCCGGCTGGCTGGCGCGCGAGGACGAGGCCATCTTTTGGCACCGCGCCGCCGTTTACGTGGAGCTCAGCGAGTCGGTGCCGATGCGCCACCGGGACCTGTGCCGCACGGTGGTGCGCGAGCTGCGCGGCCGCGGCGTTTTTTTGGCCATCGACGATCTGGGCCTTGACATGTGTAACCTACAGGCCATTGCCGATCTGTCACCGGACGTGATCAAGCTCGACCGCGCCCTCATCGTTGGCCTGCAGCCCTCCTCTCGCCAGCTGCGCTTCGTCAAACACCTGGTGCGGCTGTGCACCGACATGGGCTCGCGCGTCGTAGCCGAGGGGATCGAAACCCCCACCGAGCTGCAGGCGGTGAAGGAGGCCGGGGTACAGTTTGCTCAGGGGCACCTGTTCTGCCGTCCTACCTTCCCGGCCCCTGAAGCCGGCAAGCTGACGCTGCCTAGCCTTTAAAAGGGCCCTCTGGCTTATAAATTGCTGGCGCCCCGTTTAGCCAGGCAACTTCCTGTGCGGGTGGCCTGCAGCGGTACAGATGCACCGGACTGCGGCGGCGGTTGCGGCGCGGATTGAGGCGAAAAAGCAGGCGGTCGAACCACCAACCCTCCAGGACGGTGGGGACGGTGCAAGAAAACCCAATGAGGCGCAGGTAAAGCTGGGTCTGTAGGCGATCCGGCGCGTAGCAGACGAAGCGGTTCGGGACGTGGCCGTCGGCCTGCAGCTGGGCGAGTTGGCGCAAAAACCACGCCTCGTCGAAATGGTCGTGCTGGCGCACGCCGACGTCGGTGCGCTGCAAAAAGAAGGTCTGCATCTCTGGCCCCAGGCTGACGACGCCGCGCGCCTGTGGGTCGTCACGCAGCGTTAACATGCAGTCGCGCAGGTTCTGTTGGCTTTGGCTGGTGACGCTGAAGGCCAACGCAGCGGCCCCCAAAACCAGGATCAGCCGTCGCCCCAGCCACCAGTGCCAGGCATTGCGCCACTTCGAGGCGGCGGTGGCCCCCAGCAATGCCAGCAGCGGCAGGGCGGGGATCAAGAAGCGGTCTTCCTTGTGGGCGATGAGGGAGTGGGCGAGAAAAAAACTGGCGAAGCTGAGCCCCAAGGGCGCCGCACGCCGGGCGGCAGCCCAAGCAGCCGGCAACAGCCACAGGGTGGCCGGCGGCAGGCTCAAGAGCAGCAGCAGGCCCAAATAACCACTCGGCGCCGAGCGTGACAGGTTGCTCGACGGCGCCAGGTTCAAGGCCACGTTGTGGCGCAGCGGCCCCAAAAAGGTGTGGGTGGTTAGGGCGTCCCAGGCGATCTGCAGCGCCATCGTCGCCGTGAAGCCCGCCGCAAGACAGCCCAGGCGCTGCCGCCACGGCAACGCCACGGCCGCTGCGGGGCGGCCGGCCTGCCAGCGCCACAGGCCAGCAACGAGCCCGATGAGGGCAAAACAGACCTGCGGCCGCCACCAGCAGGCGAGCCCCAGCAGCATGCCGCCGCCCACCACCTGCGAGGCGCGCGCCGCGACGCTGGCGCTCAGGCCGACGAGCAGCGGCGGCATGGCCAATCCCTCGATGAGCAGACGGGTGCCGACGTAGGGAAAGGGAAAGTACAGGGCGGCGGCCCAGGCGGCGATGCGTGCGGTGCGCCGGTCGAAGAAGACCCGCCCCGCCTGCGCCATCGCCGGCACCAGCCAGAGGCTGTAGAGCCCCATCAGCAGCCCCAGACCGCGCAGCTGGCCGAGCGGGCCTTCGACGCCGAGGGCCCGCAGGGCGCGCAGGGCGAGGGTGCACAGGCGCGGCAGCAGGTGGGAGCGGTAGCCCGCTCCCGGCAGGCCGCTGTGCTCCCAATCGAAGGCGGGATCTTGCAGCCACAGCAGGGCCGGCTGCAGGACGTGGTGGTAGTCGTCACGGCTGTGAAAGGTGGTGGCCAGCCAGGCGCAGAGCGCCCGGGCGAGGGCGCCGGCGGCGAGGGCGCCGAGCAGGGTGCGGCGCTGGCGGCGGCGTTCGAGGGCTGAGTCCATTGTGCCGCCATAGCCCTTCGGGCCAAATGGCGCCATGTTGCTGGCCGCCGAGTGTACCCACCATCAAGGCCGCGTCCAGCGCCATATGGGGGTCGCCATCGCCGCCGACGGGCGCATCGAGGCGGTGGCCCCGCTGGCGCTGTTGGGGGAGCCCGACCTGCGCCTGCCTGGCCGCCTGCTGTTGCCGGGCACGGTCAGCACCCACGGCAACGCCATGCAGCGCCTGCTGCGCGGCCGCGCCGACGCTGATCTGAGCGCGACGTCGCCGGCCGATGCCGCGCAGTGCGCCCGCGAGCGCGACGCCTACCTGCATGCGGCGCTGACGCCGACGCGCCTGCAGGCGGTGGCAGAGCAGGTTTTCATCGAGATGCTGCTGGCAGGGGTGACCGCCGCCGGCGAAGTGCTCATCGCCCCGGCGGCCGACGACGTCGCGGCCGCTGGTGCGGCGCCGCCCCTGGCGCTGGCCTCGGCCTGGTGTGCCGCGGCGGCCAACGTGGGGATCCGCCTGACCCTCATCTGTGCGCCGCCGCCGTGGCGCGCCGGCGCCAGGGGCGACGTCCTGGCCACGTTCTGTGCCCAATTCGAGAGCTTGGTGGCCCATCTCCTCGCGCAGCCGAGCAGCCAGGTGGGCTGGGCTTTGGGCATCGCCGACGCACCAGCCTGGCCCCTCGACGCCCTGGTCGGCCTCAAGGTGCGCCTGAGCCACATGCCCCTGCACCTGTGTTGGCGGCCGTCGCCGTCGCAGCCAGGGGGCCTGGGCATGCCGCCGCCGCGTCGCCTTCCCGCGCCCTCTTTGCTGCAGTCCCTCATCGACGCCGAGGTCTGCGACGCCTGTGTCACCTTGGTGGGGGCGCCGTCAGCGACGCCGCAGCAGGCGGCGGCCCTCGCCCGCAGCGGCGCCCAGCTCGTCGCCGCGCCCGCCGCTGGGTCACCACCACCGCCGGCCATGGCGGACGCCACCTGCCTGCGCCGCAGCTTCAGCTACGATGCCCGCCGTGGCCGCTCGGTCTTCACCGCAGCCCAGCGTCTCGGCCAGGCCGAAGCCGGCACCGGCGCCTCGGCCCCCGCCGCGCTGTGGCAAGCTGCGACCCGCCACGGTGCCACGTCGCTGGGGCTGAGCTGCGGCCGCCTGGCTGCCGGCGACTGGGCCGACCTCCTGGGGGTCGACCTACACGCACCCGCCCTGGTGGGGGTTCCCGATGCGCTGCTGCTGCCGGCGCTGCTGCGTGAGGGCGTCGTCCCCCCCATCGCCGAGGTCTTCGTCGCCGGCAAGCAGGTGGTCACCGGCGGCCGTCACCCCAAAGCCGCCGCCGTCGGCAGCGCCTACGCGGCAACGGCCGCTACCCTGTTGCCGCCTTGACAAAGCCTGCCGCATTCGCCAAACAGGCACCAGCCGCGGGGCGTAGCTCAGCTTGGTAGAGCGCTTGGTTCGGGACCAAGAGGCCGGAGGTTCGAATCCTCTCGCCCCGACCAATCTAACGAGATTTAATGACATACCTATGTCCCTTGCAGCAAACATCCTAAAGAAAATATTCTTTGCTCGAGCTTTGCCACGATAGTCTGGGTTCGCGCGTGGAGGCCTGCGTACGGCAAATATAAGGATGGCGTGGGTTGTTGTTCAATCTTTTTTGGATGAAAGTCAGCACCATGGAAATTACCCACCAGATGACGAGGCCATGCAGAGATAGCACGCAGAAAATATTTTACAGGTGGCATGGCCAGAACGGCAACGAAGTGACCGCGCGGGTGAGCAATTGGCGCGCACGGCAACGATACTTTGTCTGTGTTGCCTCGGTCGATGCAAAAAATTACCAAGGCGCGAGGAAAATTATTGCGTCTTTTGCGCCCGGCCAAGCTTTTCGAAGGAGAAAAAAATTAATTCGCACCGAGGTGGTTCGATAGGGTTCGCCGCCCCTTTTCCGACGCATTGCGGCTGCACTTAGTATTTATCTGCTGCACAATAATGGCTAGATTTCATCCTCTGCGGCGTGTAAGAGAGCCTCCATGCAGCCTATCTCTCTCCAACGCAGGGCGCCACGGGCAGGGTCCAGTATGGGTTTGCGGCCGCCGCGTCCAGCCTCATCTACCGACCGATGGGAGCCACTGCGACAAGGCCTGCGAGGAGCCACCATCGTCGCCGGCACCACCATCGCTGCCTTGGCCCCTTCACTGCCTGACTTTTCTTATGACCACGCCTGGTGGCGCTGGCAATTGGGCGACGACCTGTTCGCCAAGACCAGAGGGCAGGACTGGGTGTGCGCCGGACTCGTCACTGTTTCGGCGGCATGGATTGCCGTGGTGGCAACCCGCCGTCGTCGTCGCCTGGCAGGCATCTCATCGCCGAGTGCGCGTGCCCTGGTGCTGGAGCAAAATCATAGCATCTTGCGCCATCGCGTTTACTTGGGGGTGATGGTCGGGAGTCAGGTGATGAGCTTGGCGCTGCGATGGTGCGGCTTGGTGCAGCTTGACGCCAATCGCGAGGCATACGACAACCTGCGCAGCGACGAAGAGATTTCCATGATGACATCTGAGTTCGAGGCAGCACGGACCGTAGCCGATTTCGCGACCTATTCCTCCACTTGGTACGCCCAGCCCGCCATCTACGATATCCATCCTGTCTACAACACCCTCATTCACAAACTTAGTTTTGCCCCCACTGCCGTTGTCGCTGCAGTCTGCTGGCTGCCGGGATTGAAGCAGGCCTTCGACGGGGCGAGACGTATCTTTGGCGCAAGCCCCGAGCTGGAAGAGGCAGACCAGGATGACTCAGGCACGCTGCCGCCCGTCTACAGCCGATGTCGTCCCCCAGCCGCCGTCGTTGCGTCATCGCCATGGGTCGATTCGTTCGATGGCCAGGTCAAGCAGATGGTGGCGGAGACGGCCGAGGTACTGGCCGCAAGCCTGTCTGAGCTCCGCCTTTACCCACCCGACGCGAAGGGACAGCCGGCGGCAGAAAAGGAACTTCTCGATTTGATGAAGGGGGTTGCTGACTACGCAGAGGCGGACCGAAAAGTTTTGGCGGCAAGTAGGCCGCAGCAATGTTCCATCGTGCGGCTCAAGGCTGGCTTGACCTACATCGAGAATCGCACCGCAAGGTTTCCCAATCGTGCCCTGGCGCAAAAGGGCATCCTGCCTTTTTTGCAGCACCTCGTTGATGTATGGGAAAATTTGGATAGCAAGAAGAGTTCGCTTTGACATGCTCCCGTCCCTAAAAAGCTGACTGCTTATTACATCATTCAAAACGGGCCTCAGCGCCCTTCGCGGCTGCTTTTGCTTAATATGGCTGCCCTCGAGAAGTTGTTTTCAGCAGCGGCGACCATCCTTTTTGCGACGCCAGCGGACTATGTCTGCCGGCCCCTCTTCATCTAAGATGGGGGATATGCTGGTACGAAGTGGGTTGGCGGCCGCGACGCCGCGTCTGTTGAGGGCTTCGCTCAGGCTCATCGATGGGATCCGGCGGGCCGAGCGGCAGTACATGCGCTCGGTTTTGCGCTTCGAGGACGTCTGCGTCAAAACCAGCGTCGGCCCGGTGCGGATCCTGCTCCACAGGGGCAGCGACGCCAGGGCGCCTGCCTGGGCCTTCGTCCACGGTTTCGCCTCGCGCTCGGAGGATTGGCGGCCGATGGTCGAGCATCTGCTGCCGCTTGGCCTGTCGATCCTGCTGATCGACCTGCCCGGCCACGGGATGAGCAAGCTGCCGGAGGGTCGGCGATTGGACGCCGACGTCCTCTTGCCAGCAGCATGCGAAGCGCTTGTTTGGGGCATGGCGGCCCTAAAAAACCAGCGCTGCGTCTTGCTCGGCAACTCCTTGGGCGGCCTGGTGGCCCTACGCTTGGCGTCGGCACCGACCAAGCCGGTCCTGCTGGATCCCTGTATCGCCGCCTTGGTCCTGATCAACCCAGCGGGGGCGCCGATGCAGAAGGCCGAATACGATGCGCTCGAGGCACGCTTTTTGGTCAACAGCAGGGCCGAGGCGCGCACCTTCGTGCGCAATCTCTACGGCAGCTCCAAGGGGCTCATGGGGGCGTTTCTAAGCTGGGGGGTGCACAACCACCTCAATCGAAAAGAGCTCAAGGAAATGGTAGAGCTGTATCGCCACGAACCGGCTGCGACCCCCCGGATGCTCGGGACGCTGCCGCCAACCCTCTTTATCCGCGGTGAAGCCGACGAGTTTTTACCCTCGACGACGCTGGACTACTTCAAGGCGCACCTCGCGGCCAACAGAACCGAATACCTTGCGCCGTCTAAGTGGGGCCATACCCCCTTCCTCAACCATGGCCAATATGGACAAGAAGTGGCCGCGCGGGTGATCCAATGGGCCCACGCAAACGAGCCCCTATCTCTGTTGCCGAAACGGACGCGAGAAAAAGGTACCAAAGCGCGAAGAAAGTTATTGCAGCTTCTACGCCTCGCGAGATCCTTGGCAGAAGCAGACAGGGGCAATAAAAACACAAAACTGCCATGAGATAGCAGCTTGACGTTCATGCCGCTTAAGAGAAGTCGTGTCGCAGGGGCCAAAAAAAATTTGTCGGTAACTGAGCGATGACGGACATCACAGGCCGACGAGATAAATTGTTTTTTGGCCCCTGCGACGTAAATCTCGGATCGTCGATCGGCGGACGTCGTGCAGCCTATATTCGACAAGGTCGCGTTGGCGGAGGAGGAGGGATTCGAACCCCCGGGACCTTGCAGCCCAGCGGTTTTCAAGACCGCCCGTTTCGACCACTCACGCACCCCTCCAGCAGTTCTTTTCCTTTACCCCCTGCCGCCCAGGGGCGCAACTCAGACGCGCATGACAAGGGGACTTGTGCTGTGGCTCGGGTTTGTGTACATCTCTGCGCCGGCAAGGACCAAACGGAGCGGTGGCCGAGTGGCTGAAGGCACAGGTTTGCTAAACCTGCGTGGGGGAAACCCTACCGGGGGTTCGAATCCCCCTCGCTCCGCCAAACCATGGCTGCCGTCGTCCTCGGGCTGGGCTTTCAGGCCCCGGCGATGTGCTCGGCGCCAAAGTAGGGGCGCAAGGCGGCCGGCACCTCGATGCTGCCGTCGGCCCGCTGGTAGTTCTCCAGCACCGCCACGAACGTGCGGCCCACCGCCAGGGCGGAGCCGTTGAGGGTGTGCAGCAGCTGCGGCTTGCCCGGCTTGCTGGCCCCGGCTGGGCGCGTCGGGCGGTAGCGGATGGCGCCGCGGCGCGCCTGGAAGTCGCCGCAGTTCGAGCAGCTGGAAATCTCACGGTAGGCCTGGCTGGCCGGCAGCCACACCTCGAGGTCGTAGGTTTTGCAGGCCGCGAAGCCTAAATCGCCGCTGCACAGCTCCACCTTGCGGTAGGGAAGCTTCAGGCCCCGCAGAACCGCCTCGGCGTGGCCGGTCAGGCGCTCATGCTCGGCGGCGCTGTGGTCGGGGGTGGCGAAGGTGACCAGCTCCACCTTGGTGAACTGATGCTGGCGGATGAGGCCGCGGGTGTCACGCCCCGCAGCACCGGCCTCGCGGCGAAAGCAGGCGGTGTAGGCGCAGTAGCGCAGGGGCAGGTCGGCCTCGTCGAGGATGCTGTCGCCGTGCATCGCCACCAGGGGCACCTCGGCGGTGGGAATGAGCACCAGCGGGTCGTTTTGGGTGGCGAAGGCCTCGCCGATGAACTTGGGGTACTGGCCGGCTGCCTGCATCGCCTGCGGCTGCACCAGCAGCGGTGGCGCCACCTCTTGGTAGCCATGTTCACGGGCAAGGTCGAGCATGTAGGCCGCCCGGGCACGCGCGAGGCGGGCGCCGGCGCCGTGGGTGAAGGCGAAGCGGGCGCCAGAGACGCGGCCGGCCTGGGCGAAGTTGATGATCCCCAGCGCTTCGCCGAGCTCGAAGTGCGGCCGCGGTGCAAAGTCCATCGCGGTGGGCTCGCCCCAGGTGCCGACGGTGACGTTGGCGGCCTCGTCGGTGCCTTCTGGGACGCTCGCCGCCGGCAAGTTTGGCAGCCGCAAAAGCAGCGTCTGCAGCGCAGCTTCTGCAGCCTGCAGCCGGGCCTCGCTCTCTTTGAGCTCGCCCTTGAGGGCTTTGAGGGCCTCGCGCGACGGCGGTGCGCCGTCGCCTTGCGCCTGCTGCAGGCGCTTGCCCATCGCCGCGCTGGCCTCGTTGAGCTGGCGGCGCAGCGCCTCGGTGTGGCCGATGGCCTGGCGTCGGGTTGCTGCGAGCTGGCGGAGGGTTTCCACCTCGGCAGCAGGAAGGCCACGGCGCTGCAACGCAGCGAGAAGTTGGTCGGCATCGTGGTGAAGCAGGCGGGGGTCCAGCATGGAGGACTTCTAATGCCTGCCCCCGCAGAGGGTCAATCGACTCGCAGGGCGGCCTGCAACGCTTGGCTCGGTGCGTGGTCGGGCTCGAGGCGCAACGCCTGTTGTAGGGCGCGCTGGGCGCCGCGGCGATTCTGCTGATCGGCGGCCAGCCGCGCGAGCTCGTAGTAGACGCTGGCGCGTGGCTGAGCGACGGCGGCGCGCTGCAGGTAGCCGGCGGCACGGCGATCGTCGCGGTGGCGATAGGCGCGTCCTAGAACGTAGAGCAGCTCCGGATGGTAGGCGCCGCGCTCCTCGCCCACGAGGGTCTCCCCTACCGCGATCGCCTTGAGCGGCTGCTCGGCCGCGACGTAGGCGCCCGCCAGGGCAACGGTGACCGCTGCGCGGCGAGGGAAATCGCGTTGCAGCGACTCCAGACGGCGAGCAAGCTCGGCAGCC
>JBBSTS010000032.1:0-8894 GCA_038235675.1 Myxococcota bacterium
CGCCGCCGCCCTGGCGCAGCTGGGGCTTGGCGCCGCCGAGGTGCAGGGGCGCCGCATGGGACGGCTGTCCAAGGGCATGCGACAACGCGTCAACCTGGCCCAGGCTTTTTTGGCCCAGCCGCGCCTGCTGGTGCTCGACGAGCCTTACAGCGGCCTCGACCCGCCCGGCCGCGCCCTCTTGCACGACCTGCTGCTGGGGTGCCGCGCCGCCGGCACCACCGTGCTCTTCTCCAGCCATCATCTGGGCGACGTCGAGCTGCTCTGCGACCGCGTCGCCGTGCTGCTGGGGGGCCGCTGCAGCTACGTCGGCAGCCCACAGGGCGCCCAGCCGCATGCGGGCAGCCTGCTGCTGGTGGCCGGCGACGTCAGCGAGGCGCTGTGCGCCGCGGCGCTGCGCCAATGGCCGGCGCTGACGCTGCGTCAGGCGGCCCCCAACGCGGTATTTTTCTGCCCCACCCTGCAGCTGGCCAACCTCCTGCTCGATCGCCTGCGCGCCGGCGGCGCCCACATCTTACAGATGCAGCGCCTGCAGCATGCCCTGGAGGCGCAGCTGCCCGCCGGCGCGCCCAGCGCCGAGGACGAAGCACCATGAGACGGCCGGCGCGCCCCTTTGCCGCAGCCCTCGCCATCGGCGAGGCCACCCTACGCGAGGGCCTGCGCAGTCGCCTGCTGCTGGCGGGGCTGGCTTTCGCGCTGCTGCTGGGGCTGCTGCTGGCCGCGGTCGCCTCGCTGGGGATCTTCGAGCGCCAGCATTTGGTCTTCACCGTGGGCCTCAGCGCCATCAGCGCGCTCAGCGCGCTCACCGGCATCGCCACCATCTGCGGCCTCTTCGGCAGCAGCCTCTTCAACGATGAGGCCAACGCCTGCTGGGTGCGCCCCCTGGCACGGCCGACGTGGGTGGTGGGCCGCTTCGGTGGCCTGCTGCTGACCGTGACCCTGCTGCAGCTGTGCATGGCCGCCGCCACCGCCGCCGCCCTGCTCGACGCCGGCGGCGAGTTGAGCTACGGCCTTGCCGTCGCTCTGTTTGCCGCCTGGCTGGAGCTCTGCATGGTCATGGGCCTCACGGCGGTTTTGTGCTGCGTCACCCGTCCGGTGAGCGCCAGCATCTGGAGCAGCGCCCTGCTGCTGCTCTGCCTGGTAGGCGACCAGCTCGAGCGTCCCGCCGCTGGCCCGGCCTGGCTGCGCGCAATTCTGCCGTTGGTTCACGCCCTGTTGCCCGATCTACGCCGTCTGCGGCTGATCGGCGAGGCGAGCAACGGCCAGCCGCTGCCGCCCGGCTGGTGGCTGCAGGTGCCACCCTACGCCTTCTTCTACGTGGCGGCGTGCATGCTCGCCTGCATGCTGCTGCTGCGGGGTCGGCGGCCGCGGTGAGCAGCCCCTTTTGGGCGCCGCTGGGGGCCTTCGCCCTGGCGGCGCTGCTCAGCCTGGCACTGACGCCCCTCTCACAGCGCCTGGCACGACGCTTGGGCATGGTAGACCGCCCCGATGGACGCTTCAAGCGCCACCCGCGGCCGGTTCCCACCCTCGGAGGCCTGGCGGTCTACGGCGCGTTCGCCGCGACGCTGCTGAGCCTTTGGCCGGCGCACGGCGGTTTGTGGCCCCTCTTGCTCGGCGGCGCCGCGTCGCTCTTGCTGGGGCTACTCGACGACTGGCGGGCGCTGCCTTGGTGGCACAAGATGCCCCTGGAGGCCGCCATCGCGGTCGCGGCGGTCTACGGCGGCCTTCACCTGCAGGTCCCGGGGCTGCCGGTCCCTGTGGCCTTCGCCTTGAGCGTCCTGTGGCTGTGGCTGGCCGCCAACGCTCTAAACCTGCTCGACGTCGCAGACGGCCTGGCCTGCAGCGTTGCGCTGGTGGCTGCCGCGGCCCTGGCCACTTTTTGCGGCGTCGTCGGTCAAGGCGCCGATCCGCTCAGCCTCACTGGCATGGCCCTCTGCGGCGCCTTGGCAGGATTTTTGCCCGCCAATCGGCCGCCAGCTCGTCAGTTTTTGGGCGATGCAGGCAGCCTATCGGTCGGTTTTTTGATCGCTGGCATCGCCCTGTTGGCCGACTACCGTGAGCAGCGCGTCCTGGCACTGCTGACGCCGGTGGGGATCTGGGCGCTGCCGTTGCTCGAAGCCGTCTTGGTCAGCGCCGCGCGCCTGCGGCGGGGACCTACGCCCTTCGTCGGCAGCAACGACCACCTCAGTCGTCGCCTGCGGCGGCGCGGGCTGTCGGCCGGGGGGGTTGCCGCGGCGGGCGCCGGTTTGACCCTCTGGGCGGGGATCACTGCCCACGCATGGCTTTTGCTGCCGGCGCCACACCAAATGTTGGCGCTAAGCCTGACAGGCGCCCTGTGGCTGAGCCTGTTCGTCTGGCTGTGGCGCACGGAGGTCTCAGTGGTGCGTGTTGAGCACCCGCAGAAGCTGCGCGCGGTTCGGGATCAGCCCCTCGAGCGAGACGACGTATGAGCGCTGCCCTTTGACCCGCATGTAGACCCACGAGGTGGCCGCCGATTCCTGGCCGCGTCGGTCGCCCTCATGCAGCTGCGCCTGCTCGATGTCGCTGAGAGGAAACTGCTCGACTTGGCTACCGAAGAGGGTGGGGGTGGTCACCCGCAGCTGCTTGCCGCCCCGAACCAGCGCCAGGTGGCTGACCATGCGGCGTTCGTACATCCAGGTGGCGAAGAAAAAGCCGGTAAAGGTGAAGCACAGGCCGCTGGCCCAGACCAAGCGCTCCTCCCAGGGGATGATGTGGGCGTCCTGGACGCTGTGGTCGAGCAGCAAGGTGGCGAGCAGGGCGCTGCCGACGGCGGCGGCGAAGGCGACGACGGTGAGCACGCGCACCGGCGAGCCGTTGTTGCGCATCAGCACGGTGTCGGGGGACCCGGCTGCCGGGCTCGATCTGGTCGACGAAGATGCAGGAGGCTGAGGCATGGTGACCACCAATGGCGGGCCGCAGCGAAGAGATTTCCCGCAGGTCGCCCATCACGGATGGTAGGGCGCCGCGGCCCCGAAGCAAATTTGCTGCCGATTCACGGCGCTCGCTTTAGACGGCGCGGCGCGGCGCATGGTCGAGCTGGCGCTTGAGCTCCCACGACCAGGCGGTGCGCACCATGGCATCGATGTGGCGGTGCTGCGGGTGCCAGCCAAGCTCCTGACGGGCCCGAGTGCTGTCGGCGACGAGCTCGGCTGGGTCGCCGCTGCGGCGCTGCCCTAGGCGCCGCGGCACGCGTTTGTTGGTCACCCGCAAAATGGCGGCGAGCACCTCCATCACCGTCGTCCCCTCGCCGGTGCCCAGGTTGTAGGCGTGGGCGGCCTTGCCGGAGCGCAGCTTTTGCAGCGCCATGACGTGTGCCGCCGCCAGGTCGCTGACGTGGACGTAGTCGCGCACGCAGGTGCCGTCGCGGGTGTCGTAGTCGGTGCCATATACGACCATCTCGTTGCCCTGCAGCGCCGCCTGCATGGCCAACGGAAACAGATGGGTCTGCACCGCGCGATCTTCGCCGACGTCGCTGCGTGGGTCGGCGCCCGCGGCGTTGAAGTAGCGCAGCGACACCGACTCGATACCGTAGGCGTTGCGGTGGTCGGCCAAGATCTGCTCGGCCATGAGTTTGCTGCGGCCGTAGGGGCTGGTGGGCTGCTGGGGGTGCCCCTCGACGATGGGCACTTTGGTGGGATTGCCGTAGGTGGCGCAGCTGCTGGAGAAGATCAGCGCCTTGAGCCCCGCCTGGCGCATCGCCGCGAGCAGCGACAGGGTGCCGACGACGTTGGTGTCGTAGTAGGCGTGCGGCTGCACCTGCGACTCCGGCACGCTGGTCAACCCGGCACAGTGGATCACCGCCTCGACCGCATAGGTTTTGAAGGCAGCAGACAAGGCGGCGCCGTCGCGCAGATCGCCCTCGACCAGTGGACCCCACTGCACCGCCCAGCGGTGGCCGGCGGCCATGTTGTCAAACGTGACTGGCACCATGCCGATGCTGGCCAATGCCTTACAGACGTGGCTGCCGATGTAACCGGCGCCGCCGGTGACCAAAATAGTATTTGCCACGCTTTCCCCCACGGTAATGGCCGATCGCCGGCAGAGTAGCCCAAGCGTGACGCCTTGGCCAGGTCCCGGCACTCGTGCCCCGTCTCACAGCTCCTCATCCAGGCAGGCGAGCTCCATCTCCTTGAGTAGCTGCTGGGCGGCCCGTGCGTCGCTTGGCTGCGCCGAAATCAGAGCCGCGTACCAGCTGGCCACCAGGCGCTCGCGCAACACGCGCACCATCTCATCGACGTAGAAGCTCCAGAGATCGGCGAGGTCTTCATCTGGGTCCGCCGTCTCCCAGCCTAGCTCGGCGAGGACCGCCGCAATCAGCGGCAAGGGTTCCCGTTTGGCTACGATGGTCAAGACGACCTCTTGGTAGCGCCAGAGGTTGGCGCCGAATGCGACGGCCAAATAGGCGCAGTTGCCGGAGCCGCCTACTTCGTAGATGCGTTTTTTCAGAACTTTGGTGCGCAGCGACGCCTGCGTGTCGCTGGGCGCCACGAGCCCTTGCAGGCACAGTCCCAGGTAGTGCTCCTGCTTGTGGCGGTGGAAAAGGTCGACGCTCGTTGCCACATCGGGCAGCACATAACAGCGCAGCGGCTGTAAGACGAAGGATTTGGCCGCTGCATCGTGGACCCAAATGCGTAGATTGTGCCCCAACAGCCGCCCCAGCTCACGCAAACAGAATTCGCCGGCGTAGTGGCCCTGCTGCAGGGTGAGCTGCATAAAATCCTTGATTGCGCCCAGCTGCTGGGGTGAGGCGAAGGGGGTGGGCTGTGCTGGCGGCGACGACGGCGGGTCGCCAAAACAGCGGTCGACCAACCATGCCGACAGCTCGCCTTGCGCCGCAGAGCTCAGCGCCCCCAACATCTGCGGCGGCTGCCAGGCGCAAAGCTGGCGCGGCCGCGGCGCAGCGGTGGGCGGTGAGGCGCAATGCTGGCTTCGGGTTGGCGGCGACGGCGCGGGGGCGCTGAGCGACGACGGGGCGGCCGCCTCGCCGCCACCGCCGCGGGCGGCGAAGTAAGACGCGTCCGACTGCGACCGCGGCAGGCTCAGCACCTTGGCAACAGAAGTCGAAGCCTCTTCTTGGCGCCCAGCAGGGGAGCAAAAGCACGACGAAAGAATGCGGCGCATAAGCCAACTCCCTTGACAGGCAGAGCAGAAAAAAGTCCACTATGCCATGCTTCGAAGCCTGTCCCCAGCCCCATCTGCCGCGGGACAGGCCGGCACCGGGCAATTTCTCACCGCCCAGGAGCGCGACGCCGAAGTCGCTCGCCGAGCCTTGATTCAAGTGGTCGCCATGGCCGATAGGTTTGGCCCTGCCTACGCCATCGATCAGGTGCGCGCGCAGCTCAAACAACCACCGCGTCCGCCGCCACCGCGCGCCCCCGACACCGAGCCTGCGTCACCGCCGGCCGCCCGCCAGCCACCGCGCGGCCCGCCGCCCTAGTTGCCCACGGCACCGGCGAGGGTAAAGATGGGGAGGTACATCGAAATGACCAGGCCGCCGAGCAAGACCGCCAAAAAAGCCATGATCATCGGCTCCAAAAGCGCCAACAGGGTGGTGACCGCGCCATCGACCTCTTCGTCGTAAAAGTCGGCCACCTTGTTCAGCATGGTGTCGACCGCACCGGTCGATTCGCCTACCGCGATCATCTGCACCACCATGTTGGGGAAGACCTTCATCTCGGCCAAAGACGGCGCCATGGGCTTGCCCTCGGCGATGCGGGCGCGGGTTTTGAGCAGCCCTTCCTCGATGACCACGTTGCCAGCGGTGCCAGCGACGATGTCGAGGGCGTCGAGGATGGTAACGCCGGAGGAAAGCATCGTCCCCATCGTGCGGGTAAATTTGGCCACCGCCACCTTACGCACCAGCTGCCCCACGCCCGGCATCCTGAGGATCGTGCGGTCGAAGAGCGCATTGCCGCCCTTGCTGCGGAGAAACTTTCGAGCGCCGTAAAAAAGCGCCGCGCTGCCGCCCAATATGATCACGATGTTGTTGCAGACCGCGTCGCTGGCGGCCATGACCCACTTGGTGAGCCCCGGCAGCTCGCTGCCAAAATCAGCAAACATTTTTTTGAAGACGGGGATGACGAAGACCAGCAACACCATCGTCACCCCCATCGACACGGAGAGGATCAAGGCAGGATAGATCATCGCGCCCTTGACCTGCTTGACCAGGCGCATGTTCTTTTCCAAGTAAGTGCCGAGGCGGTCCAGTATTTTGTCCAGCACGCCGCTGCTTTCGCCGGCGGCGACGAGGTTGCAGAACAGGCGGTCGAAGATGGTCGGGTGGCGCCGCAGTGCATCGGCCAAAGTGCGGCCGCCTTCGACCGAAGCTTTGACGTCCATGACCGCCGCTTTGAAGGTTTCATGGTCCATCTGGGTGCCCAAGAGCTCCAGGCACTGCACCAGCGGCAGGCCCGCGTCGATCATCGTGGCAAACTGGCGCGTGAAGACCACCAGGTCCTTGGTTGACACGGGCTTGCGTGTCAGAGCGGCCCATTGGCTGCGGAGATCCATCTTAGTCCGCCGCCGTGACCCGGCTGACTTCTTCGAGGGTGGTCTGCCCCTCGAGAAGCTTGTCGATGGCTGCCTGACGCAGGGTCTTCATGCCATCGGCGATGGCGACCTTCTTCAACGCCAGGTCGGAGGCCCCCGAGAGGATGGCCTGGCGCAGGGCATCGGTGGCGAGCATCACCTCATAGATGGCAATACGCCCCTTGTGGCCCGTCTTGCTGCACTGCTCGCAGCCGCTGCCGCGAAAAAGTTGCGCCGTGGGGATGGCGGTGGCCGCCACCTGTGCAAGCTGCAGCGCCTCCACCGACGCCGGTGCCGGCTCCCGACAGTTCTTGCAGATTTTCTTGACCAGGCGCTGAGCAACGATGACGTTGAGGGCGGCGGTGATGAGAAAAGGCTCGAGCCCCATGTTTAGCATCCGCGAGATGGTCGCCGGCGCACCGTTGGTGTGCAGCGTCGAGAGCACCAAGTGGCCGGTGAGCGCGGCTTTGATGCCGATCTCACAGGTTTCCTTGTCGCGCATCTCACCCACCATGATGATGTCGGGATCCTGGCGCAGCAAAGAGCGCAGGGTGGCCGCGAAGGTCAAGCCAATATCCTCGTGCATCTGCACCTGGTTGATCCCCGCGAGGTTGAACTCGACCGGGTCTTCGGCCGTGGAGATGTTGTCGCTGACCTTGTTGAGCTCGCTCAGCGCAGAGTAGAGCGTCGTGGTCTTCCCAGATCCGGTCGGACCAGTCACGAGTACCAGACCGAAGGGTTTGTGGATGCCGGACAAAAAGGCCTTGAGGGTGGCATCCTCAAAGCCCAGCTTGGTCATGTCGAGCTGCAGGTTGCCCTTGTCCAGAAGACGCAATACGCACTTCTCGCCGAAGAGGGTGGGCAGAACCGAGACGCGAAAATCCATGTCGCGTCCCTTGTCGACTCGGAACTTGATGCGGCCGTCCTGTGGCAGGCGGCGCTCGGCAATGTCCAGTCCGGCCATGATCTTGACGCGCGAGATCACCGCCTGGCGCAGCTGCACCGGCGGGGTCATCACTTCGTAGAGGGCCCCGTCGAGGCGGTAGCGCACCCGAAAAGACTTGTCGTAGGGCTCGATGTGAATGTCGGAGGCGCTGCGCTTGATGGCGTCCATCAACATCAGGTTGACCAAACGCACCACCGGGGCATCGTCGGCGATCTTCTCCAGCGCCGCGACGTTGACGACCTCTTCCTCCGCCGACGCAGCGCCAAGGTCGGCCTCGTCGAGGCCGCTTAACGCGTCTTCGTAGGCCGAGGCACCGCCGTTGTGGTAGTGCTTCTCGATGGCGTTGGCAATCTGGGACTCGGAAGCAACCACGACCTGCAGGTTGAGCCCCGTCAAAAAGCGCACGTCGTCGATGGCGGCGATGTTGGAGGGGTCGGCCATCGCCACGGTCAAGGTCGCCCCCTCGCGGCGCACCGGGATCATCTGGTGCTTCAGCGCCAGCGTCTCGCTGATGAGTTTGCCCACCTCCGGGGCCAAGTCCAGCTTATCGAGCTCGAGCACCGGCAGCTTGTACTGCTTGCCGATGTACTCCACCAGCGCCGCCTCGGACAGGGCACCCTGACGCGCCAGAACCGCACTCAGTCGCCCGCCAGCGCGTTTGATCTCCTCCTGCGCGGCCGCCAGCTGTGGTGCGCTGATGAGGCTGTCGCGCACCAGCAAGTCGGCAAGGCGGGCCATGGTTCGTCCTCGTTTAGGCGCTCATCGAATCTAAAAACTCCTTATTGGTTTTAGTGCCACGCATCTTGGACAACAAGAATTCGGCGGAATCTACCGGGTTGAGCGAGTGCAGCAGCTGGCGTAAAATCCATTGCAGGTTCAGATCACGCGGCGACTGCAGCAGCTCTTCTTTGCGGGTGGCCGAACGGTTGATGTCGAGGGTCGGGAAAATCCGTTTCTCCATCAGCTTGCGGTCCAGGTGCAGCTCGCAGTTGCCGGTGCCCTTAAACTCCTCGAAGATCACCTCGTCCATACGGCTGCCGGTGTCCACCAGGGCGGTGCCTATAATGGTCAGCGAGCCGCCCTCCTCGATGTTGCGGGCGGCACCGAAGAAGCGCTTGGGCTTGTGTAAGGCATTGGAGGCGACGCCGCCGGAGAGGAGTTTGCCGGATGGCGGCACCCCGGTGTTGTAGGCGCGCGCCAGTCGGGTGATGGAGTCGAGCAACACCACCACGTCGCGACCGTGCTCGACCAGACGTTTTGCTTTCTCGATGACCATCTCGGCGACCTGCCCGTGGCGGGTGGCTGGCTCGTCGAAGGTGCTGCTGATCACCTCGCCACGCACCGAGCGCTGCATGTCGGTCACCGCCTCGGGACGCTCGTCGATGAGCAGGACGATGACATA
>JBBSTS010000033.1:0-8878 GCA_038235675.1 Myxococcota bacterium
AGGGCAGCGCGGCGTTTACCGCCACCAGGGTCGAGCGCGCGTTGACCTCCATGCGCAGGCCAAGGTGTGCCTGGTTCAGCTCCCAGGCGCGTTTGTCGCCGAAGATTCCGGCGCCATGAAACACCAGGTCGATGGTGCCGTTGCCGAAGGCGGCGGCCTTTTGCATCGCCAGGTGCATCGCCGCGTCGTCGGTGACGTGCACGGGCACGACCTGGACGTTGTCGGCGCCGACCAAGGCGGCGCACTGCATTGCGATGGCGCGCAGCGCCGCACTGGCCTCGCCGTTTTGGCTCGGTAGGTCCAAAAGGGTCAGTCGGCTGCCGGCGTGAGCGGCGTAGGCGGCCAACGCCGCGCCCATGCCGCCGGTGGCACCGACGACGACGATGTTCTGCGGCGCATGCTCGCCGCGCGCACGCACCAGGTTTTGACGGCGGTGCATGTGCGGGCGGGCAATGCTGCAGGCCAGATCGTGGTAGAAGGGGACGGCACGCTTGACGTCTGCGGCGTAGGCCTGCAGCGCCGCCTGGGTGTCGCCCGTGGTCGGGTCACTGGGCGCCGGCAGCGCCAGCATGCGGGCTAAAAGGTCGTCGATGCCCCAGGCTGGGATAGTCGCCAGCGAGCTCGACGTCGCCGCCACGGTGGGGCGCACGGGGAGGAGGATGTCGACGGGATCGAGCTGGGCAATTGAGGTGGAGAAGGCGGTAGAGCGCATGGAGGGTTTCTTTGCTTCAGGGGGTTAAAGAGCATGTCGCCGCGCAGCTGCTTCGCTGAGGCACTGCTGCGGCTGCAGAGTCTTACGCAGCTGGGGCGGTTTGTGGCTGCAACGACGGCAGCGACCTGGCCGTCGACGGCGAAACGGTGCGTGCCGACTGCGGGATCAGCGTGTAGCCTCTACGGCCTAAAGTCGGGGCGCCGAGTTGTTTTTTGCCCCTTCCCAGGGTAGCTGTCGGCGCTCAACCGAGCGAAAGACTGGACCTGGTGCATCTCAACACTAAGAGCTTAAACAAGATGTTTGGCGCGCCGACGGTCAAGCGAGGCGCTGCCTACTTTCAGGCCCGCCGCGTCACCGCCCTTGAGCAGGTGCGGCCCGGGGCTTGGCGCGGCGAGGTGCGGGGCACGCGCGACCGGCCCTACACCACGATGATCCAGCAGCGCGCCGGGCGGGGCAAGGGCCAGCCCAGCGTCGGCGGCGCCTGCTCCTGTCCTCTGCGGGGGGGCTGCAAGCACGTCGTCGCCACCCTCCTGGCGATCCGGGCGCAGCAGGCGCAGGCACCGGCCTCTCGCGCCGGCAAGCCGGCGGCGACGGACAGTTGGCAGGAGGCAGTGATGGCCCACCTGGACCGCACCGCCAAGGGTCCGCCCACCCTGGTCGCCCCCGGCAGCCGCCAGCTGCTCTACGTCCTGCGCCCTCTGGCGCGCTTGGGCCGTTTCTTCGAGATGGAGCTGATCTTGGCTTGGGGGCGGCAGGCGCAGGGCGGTCCCTTCGCTGCGGTGGGCGCCTACTCGCCTGCGTCGCTGCGCAAGCTGAGCGACGACGAGCGGCAGGCCCTCAGCGCTGCCGACCAGGCGGCCCTGCGCAGCCTGGCACTGTGTGAGCAGGAGGCGCAGGAGGCGCCCGAGCAGCCGCAGGAGGCGGTCGTGACGCTGCGCGGTAAGCACGCCGCGTTGGCGGTGCAGGCAGCGGTGACCTCGGGGCGAGCATTTTTCGAGGCGGCGACGGGGCTGCCGCTACGCTGGGGGTCGCCGCGTGCCGCCTCCCTGATGTGGCGGGTGGACGCCAGCAGCAGCCAGACGCTCGATTTGGACCTGCCCGAATCGTTCTCGGTGGTGACCGAGTCGCCTGCCGTCTACATCGACGAAGAAGACGCCACGCTGGGTCGCCTCGACCTGCAGGTGCCCAGCCTGCTGCTGCCCTTGGTGGCGCAGGCGCCGAGCATCTCGCCGGATCAGGTGGACGCCTTTCGTGCTGGGCTGCCGGCCGCTCTGGCGGCGGCGCTGCCGCCGATCCGCCACGTTCGCCGGCTGCGCCGGCGGCTGCCCTGCACCCCCATCTTGGTGGTCGGCGACGACGACGCCGGCGTCGGGACCCAGGCCGGGCCGCTGCAGGCGCGGCTCTGCTTTGCCTACGGCCAGGCGCAGACCCTGCCGCAGCCCGAGAGCGCCGCGGTGCCGCTGAGCTTCGTCGATGGCTCGCGGGTGGTGGAGGTGGCGCGCGATGAGGCGGCCGAGGCGCGGGCCACCGCGCAGCTGGAGGCCTTGGGGGTCACCTTCGCCGAGGGCGCCGCCGCGGCGCGGGGCTGGTGTTGGCAGGTGGCCCCGACCCAGGACCTGCAATCTCTCTTTGCCGCTCGGCTGCACGTCGTGCAGCCCCTGCAGGCGCTTGGCTGGCGGGTCGAGGGGCCGGTGGCGCAGCTGGCTCACGTTACCGCGGCCGAGGCCCCTTGGGAGGCGCGCATCGAGGGCGGCGACGGCTCGATGTGGTTCGACCTGTCGTTGGGCATCGAGGTGGGCGGCCAACAGCACGACCTGCTGCCCATTTTGCTGCAGGCGCTGGCCAAGCCCGAGCTGCAGCTCGACGAAGCCTCTTTGGCGGCGCGCACGGCGCCACAGGTGTACGTCCCTCTCGATGACGGTCGGGCGGTGGCCCTGTCGACCGTGCGGCTGCGGCAGATCCTGCACGTCGTTCAGGCCCTACACGCCTCGCGCCCCAAGCTTGGGCCGGCGCAGGCGCTCGATCTGTTGAGCATGGCCGAGGACGGCGGCCTGGCGCTGTCGGGGGGCAGCTTTGCGTTGGAGGTGGCGCGCCGACTGCGGGCCTGTCGCGGCATCGAGGCGGTCGCCGCGGTGCCTGGCCTGCAGGCACAGCTGCGACCTTACCAGCTCGAGGGCGTCGCATGGCTGCAGTTCATCCGCACCTACGACTTGGGCGGCATGCTCGCGGACGACATGGGGCTCGGTAAGACGCTGCAGGTCCTGGCGCACCTGGAGCTCGAGCGCCAGGCCGGCCGCCTGCAGCAGCCGGCCCTGGTGGTGGCGCCGACGAGCCTGTTGTTCAATTGGCAGGCCGAGGCGCAAAAATTCGTGCCACAGCTGCGGGTGCACACCTACCACGGCAACTCGCGCAGCATGCAGGATGCCGACTTGGTTTTGACCTCCTACGGCGTGGTGCAGCGCGACGTGGACGCGCTTTCGACCCAGACTTTTGCGGCCCTGGTGCTCGACGAGGCGCACGTGATAAAAAATCCACGCAGCAAGCAGTATGCGGCGATCATGCGCCTAAAGGCGCAGCATCGCATTGCCCTGACGGGCACGCCGCTGCAAAATACCCTCGCCGACAGCTGGGCCCAATTTACGTTTTTGTTTCCGGGCATCCTCGGGACGCTCAGCGAGTTTCGCGAGGAATTTTTAAAGCCCATCGAAAAGCTGGGCGACCACGCCGCGCGCAGCCGCCTGCAGCAGCGCCTCAGACCTTTTTTGCTGCGCCGGATCAAAGAGGAGGTTATCCGCGATTTGCCAAAGAAGTCGGAGATTGTTCGTTTCGTCGACTTGGGGCAGAAGCAGCGTGACCTTTACGAAACGGTGCGCACGGCAGTCAGCGTCGAGGTACGCGACGCCTTGGCGAGTCGCGGCCTGGGGCGCTCCACCGTGGCGGTGCTCGACGCGTTGCTCAAGCTGCGGCAGGTCTGCTGTGACCCCCGGCTGCTCAAGCTGCCAGGGCACCGCAGCGCCAGCGAGTCGGCCAAGCTGCAGGTGCTCATCGAGATGGTCGAGCACCTGGTGCAAGATGGCCGGCGCATCTTGGTCTTCTCGCAATTTACCGCCATGCTCGAGCTCATCCGCGAGGCATTGGACGCGCGCGCCGTCACTTACCTTTTGCTCACCGGCAAGTCACGCAACCGCGCGACGCTGATCGAGAAGTTTCAAAGCGGCGCGGTGCCGGTATTTTTGATCAGCCTCAAGGCCGGCGGCGTGGGGCTGAACCTCACGGCCGCCGACACGGTGATCCATTACGATCCGTGGTGGAACCCCGCCGTCGAGCGTCAGGCCACCGACCGCGCCCACCGCATCGGGCAGACCAAGCCGGTTTTCGTCTACAAGATGCTGGCGCGTGGCAGCGTCGAGGAGCGCATCGCCAGCATGCAGGCGGACAAAGCGCAGCTGGCCACTGCCTTCACCGGCAACAGCCGCCTCAAAAGTCTTTTGGACGCCGGCGAGATCGATGCGATGCTGGCGCCCCTTGCTGCGCCGGAGCCCTCGCCTTGACAGGACCACGGCTCTGTGATTGCTAACTTACTAGACCCGCCTGCGCCCACTTTTGGTGCACTGCGTTTTCCGCAAAGGATTCTAGCATGACAACGCCTATCACTGCCACCTCGCCCACCAGCCATGAGATTTCCTCCGCCGAGTTGTCTGAGCTGCTTGCCCCCATTGAAAATAAAGATGCAATCGGCGACAGCTTCGATGCACCTGGCTCGCAGAAGAAGGCTGTCTCGCTGGACCCTCTTCCCGCTAAAAACGTGGGCAGCAAGCCCAAGGGCTACGTCAAAAGCAGCATCAGCAAGGTGCGCAGGGGCACCAGCGAGCAGCTGGCCAAACACAACTGGGGCCCGCGCCTGGCTGGCTTTGCCGGCAACGCCGCCTCCGGCTATTTGGGCTACATGGCAATTCAGGGGACCCTGGCTGCCATCTCGGTGGGCACCATCCCCTGGACGGGAGTTGCCTACCTCGTGGGCCTCACGGCGCTCAGTGTCGGCTTCTTCCTCGGCAGCCGCGAGACCCTAAAGGATGGTGAGGTCGGTACGGTGGGCCAGTTAGATAAGAGCAGTCAGACGGCGCGCAGCATTGCCGGCGTGACCAGTGGCCTGGCTCTGGCGCACATCTTGCCCTTCACCTTGTTCTTCAATGCGCCTTCGGCCGCCGCCCTGCCGGCGATGATCGGCGTTGGCCTCGGCCGCCTGGGCATCACCGGCCTTGGTTTTGGTATCGGCGAGCTGCTCAGTGGCAACTCGGTCGAGCCTGCCACGGTTTAATCCTTTATCGCGAAACAAGCCTCGAGGCGGCAAAGTCGCCACCTCGAGGCTTGGATCGCAATATAGTCGAAAGTGAAAATTGAGGCTAAGTTCAATTAAGGATCCTTGTCTTTGAATTGCGGCGTCGCGAAAATTTCGCCTCGAGATAGTTTCGTATCTACCCTGACCAACGTTTCTCGACCTGCTTCTTTTCGCACCACCTGTGCACACATCAACAAGATGGCTTTGCGCGACAGCGCGTTGGTGGGGTGTTTGGGCCTCTACTGCCTCTCGGCAGGGCTGCGGGTCCGCCGCCAAGAGTCCACCTGGCGCCTGCAGCCGCTGAGCGACTCACTCTTGCTCCTGGGCTTTTTCACCTGCCTGCGTGCCCTGCATGGCGCTTGGCGGATCCTGGCGGTGGGGCTGGCGCGGGCGCAGCGGGCGTGCCCAGCGACGCAGGTTGCTTCCCCGTCGTCGTCGCCGTCATTGCATCCGTCCGAGCCTGAGCTTAGGCCTGGGCCCGTGCCTGAGCCTGCGACGCCGAAAGGCCTGAACTTGGGGCGGCAAAGGGGCGTCTTTCGCCAACCGCAGGTCATCGCGATGCGTAGTGCGTTGCTGCTCCGAGGGCTGCAGCGCCGATTAAGCAAAACGCCCTGCGTCGACATCCTCCCGGGCCTAAAGGACCCAGATCCCAACGCAATGAGTCAATTGAGGGTTAGACACTCCATCGGCAGTCCAATGCATGCAGGACCTAGAGGACCGGGTCTTCCGCTCCCGTGCAGTGCTGCCAGTGCGACAGGTGCGAGGGCGCCCGCCACGGTTTTACCGCCGCCCGGCGTCGCGCCTCCGCCCCCCGTCGGCGATAGATTGCCGGCGATGGAGATCATCGGCCTTTCTTGGGACGGTCGCCTCATCGGCTGTGGTCCGCCTGCCTCGGGCCACAGGCTCGTCGTCGCAGACCCCTGCCAGGCACAACGACTGCGGCGCGGCTGGCCGCGCCCCGGCGACGCGGTGCCGCAGGCGCGGCGCTTTGGCCACGAGAGGCTGCCGTTGGGCTTCATCGAGCGCATGGAAGCCATCCTGCATCTGCCCATCGGCGTAGGTCCCGTCACGCCCTTGGCGCTGATGGAGCATCTCGCTTTGGCCCAGCCCGACCCCGAGCGGGCGCAGACCCTCGTCGTCGGCGGCGCCGTGCGCCGCCTCTTGGCCGCCTCGTTGTGGCCATGGCGCGACGCCGGAGGGCCGGCGACGGCGCCTTTTGGTGATCTGGATCTGGTGACCACGGCACTGCCGCTGGAGGTTGACGCGCTACGCCTGCGCCTGTGGGGGCTGCCGGCCAGCTCGTCGCTGGCCCGTGCCCACGGTACCTGCACCATTCATTCGCCGTGCCCCGGCACGGAGCTGGACAGGGTGGACATCTCCACCTTTCTGCTCGACGGCGCCTACAGCAGCGCGCGCTGTGAGGACGGCGAGGGAGGCCGCCTATATCGCGCCTTTGGCGCCTCGCTGTGCGCCGATGCGGTGCGCCGCGATGCGAGCATGAACAGCCTCTATTACGACCCTCAGACGCGAGAGGTTCTCGACCCGGTGGGTACCGGCATGGCCGATCTGCACGCGGCCTGCTGGCGCGCCAACCCTCACTTTGCCGACCAAAACGAAACGCTCGCCCTGCGCATGGCACTGCAGACCGCGCGGCCCTCCCTGTGGAGGCCCGACGTGGAGACCCGCAGGCGCGCCGCCGAAAATGCGGCGCGCCATTGGCCCAACGCGGCGCAGCTCGACAACAGCCTGCGCCGCCTCTCCCACAGCGACAAAGGCCAGCTTTTGCGCGGGCTCGACTGCTATCCCGAGCTTTTGCCCTGGGTTACAGCGCACCTGCTGCCCGCCCTGGGCCGCTCGAGGTGAGAAACCCATGACCGAAAAGCTGACTCGGGCGCTGGGATTGCGCCGCCTGCAAGAGTTTCTGCCGCGCGCCGGCGAAATTTACACGTGTGGGCGTAACTTCGTGCCGGGCCCCAACGACGCGGCGCCGGCGGTCTCACAACTGTCGCCTTTTTTGCAGCGGCGTTTGCTCTGCGAGCCAGAGGCCTTGGCAGCGGTGCGCGCGCAGCATTCCGATGTGGCGGCTCAGAAGTTTATTCAAGAGATCCTTTGGCGCACCTACTGGAAAGGGTGGCTGGAGCAGCGGCCCAGCGTATGGCGCAGCTACTGTGCTGCCGTCGCAACCGAAGGCGCGGCGCAAATCAAAGGCCTGGCTGCCGCGGAAAAAGCACAGTCGGGCATCGCCTGCTTCGATGCTTGGGTACAAAAATTGCAACAGACGGGCCTGCTGCACAACCACGAACGCATGTGGTTCGCAAGCATCTGGATCTTCACCCTACAGCTGCCCTGGAGCCTGGGCGCGGCTTTCTTTTATCGCCATCTGTTGGACGGCGATGCCGCCTCCAACACCTTGAGCTGGCGCTGGGTCGCCGGCCTGCAGACGCGCGGCAAAACCTACCTGGCACGCTCCGACAACATCGCCAAATACACCCGCGGCCAATTTTCCCATACGCCGGATTTAGCCACGGCCGCCGTGCCCGTCGCGCCAGAAGCGGCCCCCCCCCAAATCCGCCTGGAGTTGACGCCGCTGCCCGAAGATTGGCAGGGCGACCGCCAAGGCCTGCTGATCTGCCCCGACGACCTGAGCGTCGAGCACGGCGCCCTTGGCAGCGGTCGCTTCGCGGCGATCGCGGCGGTGTCAGCGCGATGGCAGGCGCAGGTACACGGCTGGTCCCCAACGGTCCTGCAGGCGGGCGACGAGGCGCTAGAAGACGCCGCAGGGCGCGCACAGGCGCATTACGGGCAGCCTGTCACCACGCTTTTTCCGACCACAGCCCAGCCGTCGCTGCACGAAGCCCTGTTCGCTTGGGTGCAGGCGTATCGCCTTGAATGCGTCGTCATGGTACGCCCGTTCATCGGCCCTTGGGAGGATGCCCTGGCGCCCTTCTTCGCCGCGGCGCAAAAACGTGGCCTGCAGGTGTTGACCATGCGGCGTGAGCACGACCGCCAATTTTTTCCGGCCGCAACGCATGGGTATTTTCGCTTCAAAAAAAGGTTGAGTTTATGAAATTTCTCGCTGACTTTAAAAACTTTGCCTTTAAAGGTAACGTCCTCGACCTGGCCGTTGGCGTCGTTATCGGCTCGGCTTTCGGTAAAATTATCTCGGCGCTGGTGTCCGACGTGGTCATGCCCGTGGTGTCGCTTTTTATGCCCACGGGTGACTGGCGCGCCCACGGCTTGGTGCTGCGCCAGGCGGCCAACCCACAGGACAACGTGATCCTGCGCTATGGCGAATTTGCTGGCGCGGTGGTCGATTTCTTAATCGTCGCCCTCATCCTTTTTGTCGCTGTCGCCAAGGTCATCAAGGCCGCCGAGAACAAGCTGTCCTTGCCCACCGAGCCCCAGACCCCGCAGCGCAAACCATGCCCCGCCTGCTTCGAGGATAACCACCCGCAGGCGCAGCGTTGCCGCGCCTGCACGTCGTCGCTTGTTTAGCGATGGCGACACGCTTCTGGTTGGTCAAAAGTGAGCCCGGGGTTTTCAGCTTCGCCGACCTGTTGCGCAGCCCCAATCAGACCACCTGTTGGGACGGCGTGCGCAACTACCAGGCGCGCAACATGCTGCGCGACGAGATGGCGGTGGGCGAGCAGGTCCTTTTCTATCATTCGCGCGTCGCGCCCATGGCGGTGGTGGGGATCACCACGGTCGAGCGGGCAGGCTACCCCGATCCGAGCCAATTCGACCCAAAGTCAGCCTACTTCGATGCGGCGGCTCCCCGCGGTCGGCCGCGGTGGTTCGCCGTCGACCTAAGGGCAGAGCGCCCTTTG
>JBBSTS010000034.1:0-8863 GCA_038235675.1 Myxococcota bacterium
AGCGCCAAGACGCCGCCCAGGCCAGTGACGAAGCCGCTGGCGAAGCTCTTGCTTAGCTCGTGGCGCAGCAGGCTGCGCAGGCGCGCCTCGTCGTGCGGCAGATCGGCGTTTTCGCGGTAGGTGGCGACAAGCTGCTTGGCCCCCTGCAGCGACGCGATGCCGTCAATGGCGCGCTGCAGCAAAAAAGGCAGCAGGCGCGGGGTGGACAGCGGAAAGGTGGCGATGGACGAGGGGCGCAGCATGCTCATGCCCCTATTCTAGAGCGCCGCCGTTAAAAAGCCACCCCGACCCGATCCCCGCCGGCGCTCACCCCTGCGGCTTTTTCAGGATGACGAACAGCCGGCCGCCCTGGCGGCGCACCTGCAGGCGCAGCGCCTCGCCGGCCTGGGCGCGGCTGACGCGCTGGGCGAACCAGGCGGCGTCCACCACCGCGGTGTCGCCCACCTCCTCGATGACGTCGAAGCGCTGCAGCCCGGCCGCCTGGGCGATGCCGCCGGGCAGCACCCGCTGAATGAGGGCGCCGCCGGGGCGCCCCGGCAAACCCAGCTGCTGGCGCAGGTGCGGGGTGAGGTCGGCGACGATGAGGCCCATGTGGGCGGTGGTGGTCGGCTCGACCGCTTCGCGGCCGTCGGCCTGCGTCGGCGGCGGCGGCGGCGCCTTGAGGGCGGCCAATTTCACCCGGACCTGTAGCGGCTTGCCGCCGCGCCAGAGGGAAAGCTCGACCTCTTTGCCGGCCTCCGCCATGCTGGCAAAGAGCTGCAGATCGTGCACGTGATGCAGGGTGCGACCGCCGAAAGCGAGCACGACGTCGCCGGCCTGCAGGCCCGCGGCCGCCGCCGGCCCGTCCGGCTGCACGTCGGCCACCAACACCCCGCGCGCGGCCTCGAGGCCAAAGCTCTGCGCCAGCTCCTCGCTCATCGCCTGGACCTGCACCCCCAGATAGCTGCGCACGAAGGTTCCATGGGCTTTGAGCTGCGGCAGCATTTCCTTGACCATGTTGATGGGGATGGCGAAGCCTATCCCCTGCCCCTGCGCGTTGATGGCGGCGTTGATGGCGATGGCCTCGCCGCGCAGGTTGATCAGCGGACCGCCGCTGTTGCCGGGGTTGATGGATGCGTCGGTCTGAATAAAGTCGTAGAAGCCGTGGCGGCCGGAGGGTGCCACGTCGCGGCGGTCCTTGGCCGAGACGATGCCGACGGAGACGGAGTGGTCGAGGCCAAAAGGGTTGCCGACGGCCATGACCCAGTCGCCAATGCGCATGGCGCCGCTGTCGCCCAAGGCGAGCGGCTGCGGGTTTTTCGCCGGCGGGCGGTCGGTGCGCAACAGAGCGACGTCGTAGTCCGGCGCCGTGCCCACCACCCGGGCAGCGAGTCGCTGCTCGCTGCCATCGGGCTGCGACAGGCGCACGACGATGCTGTCGGCCTTGTCGATGACGTGTTGGTTGGTGAGGATGAGGCCGTTGGCGTCGATGAGGAAGCCTGAGCCGATGCCTTTGTTGGCGTAGTCGCGCGGCGGCGCCTGGCCGTAAAATTCGAACAGGCCGAAGGGATCGACGTTGGGCGCCCGCACCACCTGTTCCACCTGGATGCTGACCACCGCCGGCAACACCTGCGCCGCCAGGCTGGCCAAATCTGGCGCCTGCAAGGGGGGCAGGACAAGCGGCGGCGGCGGGACGGCAGATGAGGCTGGCAGCGCGGCGGCGGCAAGGGGAACGGCGGCGGCCGGCGGCAGCGCAGCGGCCTGTCCTTGCTGCGTCAATCTGTCGCAAGAGAGGGCCGCGGTAAAAATAACGCAAAGCATCAACAGCAGGGGGCCACGGGGGTTCTGCATCAACATGGCTCGGTTTCCTCCGCACAGGGGTCAGTTGTTCCGGTCATTGGAGCGGTGTTACCAACAAGAGACTTAGAACATCACCGGCCCTCTGCAAAGGGGAGTTGGGAGGGCTTGAGCATGGGTCAGGGAAGCCGCGGCGCCAAGCATGAGTACGACAAACCCCGTCTCAAGGAGCAGATCGACGGGGCGATGGAAGCCTTCCTGGAAAAAGGCCACGCCGTCGAGCGGCTGCCATCGGTGGTGATCAATTCCCTCGCCGATTTAAAGCTGCGCTCGCCCGAGCTCGGCGTCAACGCCCCCAGCAAAAGTAGCCGCGCCGCCGGGACCGCTGGCGCCGCCCAGGGCGGCGCCCATGCCGCGGGCGCAGCGCAGGGCTCCGCGACGACGGCAAACGCGGCGTCGAGCGGGCGAGCGCCAGGCACCCAAACGCCTTTGGCGATGCGGCCACGCAACGTCCCGGGGCCCCTGGCGACGCCGCCGCCGCGCGCGGCTGCCAAAGCCAAGCCTGCCACCGCGTCCAGCACCACGGCGACCGCCAAGGCTGGCGGGGCCGCAGCACCCCGCGCAGCGACAAAAAGCAGCCGGCGCCCCGCCAGCGCCGCCAAGGCCGCCAAGCCAAGCTCTCCCCCGTCCACTCCCGCTGCGGTCCCACAGGCTGCGTCGACGCACGTCGCCGGTCGTGTCCCGGCCAGCGCCGGCACCCCTGCTGGAGCCCGCCCCAAGCGCGCGCGCACAGCCGCCGCGCCGGCGAAAAGCTCCGGCCAGGTGGCCCTCGCCGCCGATGCCGCCACGCCGCCGCCCGACGCCATGGTCGTCGCGTCAGCGCGCCGCAGCGGCGCGTCGCGGCCGCGCAAAGCGGCCAGTTCAGAGGCTGGCGAAAAGCCCCCCCGCTGAGGCCGGCGCCGGCGTCGAGTGCGGGCCAGACAGCCAGGCTACTTTTCTCGCCGCAAACAACCGCCGCAGCCGCGGGCGGGTAGAACCATGATGTCCCTGTGCGCGACCATGCATGGCGCCGCGGCGCTGAGCCTCTGCTTGCTGGCAGGCTGCGGCAGCGGCTATTCGCTGCCGGCCCAAACCAGCGACGCGGCGGCGGCGAGCGCCATCCCCGCGGCGCAGACGCCCGACCCCGCCGCCTGCAGCCAATACACTTGGGCCCGCGGCGCCAAAACCTTCTTTGCCAATCGCTGTTACAGCTGCCACGCCTCGGCCGGCGCCAACTTCGACGCCAACAGCCAAAGCTCGGTCAGCGGCGGCTTCGCCTCCATTCTGCAAAACGTCCGCAACGGCCGCATGCCCCCTGGCGGCCCAGCCATCGACGCGGCCACCCAAACGCAGCTGGCGGCCTGGCAGGGCTGCAACTTTCCGTAAGCAAGCCTGGTGCCCCGTCTGACAGATCTTTGCACCATCCTCGCGATGCTGCCGCAAAGTTCTGTGAGACGGGGCACTAGGGCGCTGAGCGCTGGCGCACCGCCGCCGCCAGCTGGTGCAGCGCCGCAACCGTCTGCTCCCAGCCCAAACAGGGGTCGGTGATGCTCTGGCCATAGGTAAGAGAGGCGCCGACGGCGAAGGGCTGGGCGCCGTCGACCAAGAAGCTTTCCATCATCACCCCGACGATCTGGCGGTTGCCGGCGGCCACCTGCGCCGCCACCGCCGCCGCGGCCTGGCGCTGCTTGCGTAGGCACTTGCCGCTGTTGCCGTGGCTTACGTCCACCATCACCGCCGGCTGCAGCCCCGCCGCCTGCAGCCGAGCCAGCGCCGCCGCCACGTCGGTGGCAGCAAAGTTGGGTCCGCCGGTGCCGCCACGCAAAACGAGGTGACAGGCGGGGTTGCCCGAGGTGCGCAGCTGCGCCGCCCGACCGTCGGCGTCGATCCCCAGGCTGTGGTGCGACTGGGCGGCGGCCAACATGCCCTGGACGGCGACGGCGACGTTGCCATCGGTGCCGTTTTTGAAGCCCACCGGCATGCATAGGCCCGAGGCCAGCTCGCGGTGCGTCTGGCTCTCTGCCGTACGCGCGCCGATGGCGCCCCAGCACACCGCCGCCGCCAGATAGGCGGCACTCAATGGGTCGAGAAACTCGCAGGCGGTGGCCACCCCCAGGGCGCCGATGCGCCGCAGCAGCCGGCGACAGATCTGCAGGCCGTCGGCGATGGCAAAGCTGCCGTCGAGGTGGGGGTCGTTGAGCAGTCCCTTCCAGCCCACCGTGCTGCGCGGCTTCTCGAAATAGGTGCGCATCACCAGCAGCAGGGCATCCTCCAGCTGCGGCGCCAATGCCGCCAGGCGAGCGGCATAGGCCACCGCCGCCTCCGGGTCGTGCACCGAGCAGGGCCCCACCACCACCACCAGGCGCGGGTCGTCGCCGCCGAGGGCGGCCTGCAGCTGCCGCCGACGGGCGGTGATGGCGGCCTGCAGCGCCGAGCTCAGAGGCACGGCGGCGGCAACCTCTGCGGGCGAGGGCAAGCGACGTTCGATGCAGCGAATGGGGTGTCTCGACTTAGGAAGGCGGGTGGTCGGTCGCCGAGCGCCCGGCGGCGGAGTCGTCGTAGAGGATCTGCAGCACCGCTGCAAGAACCGTAAACGACACCACCAGGGTCGTCATAAGCCCCAGGCAGGCGACATAGCCCATCGACCGCAAGCCCAGGTGACTGGCGGCGAAGAGCGAGGCGAAGCCGGCCATCGCCGTCAGCGTCGAGGCGGCCACCGCCTGGCCCACCGAGCGCAGCGCCACCAAGGGCGAGGTGCCCTCCAAAAAGCGGTGCAGCAGGTAGAGGCCGTGGCTGACGCCGAAGCCCAGCAGGATGGGCAACATGATGATGTTCATGAAATTCAGGTCGTGCTGGGTCAGGGCCATCAGCCCCAGCATCATCAGCAGGCCGATCCCCAGCGGCAGCACCGAAGCCAGCGCCAAGCGCAGCGAGCGGAAGTCCAACCAGTGCATCGCCAAGATCCATAAGGTGGCCAGCAGAACGGTCAGTTTGCCGTCGTGCAGGACGATGCGCGCCAAGGTGGCGTAGAGGGTGGTGAGGCCCGCGGCGCGGTAGACTTTGCCCGAGGCGCCGACGATGTGCTCGGCCTGGTCGGCGAACTCCAGCATTTTCTTGCCGTCGAGCAGGTCCACCGCCGGATAGATGAAGGTCAAATAGCCGCGGTTTTCGGGCCGCGTCGTCGGCAGGTGGGTGAACTGGCCGGCGTAGATCTGTGGCACCTGCGCCAGCCCGTAAGGCTCGGCCGCGAGGACCTCCTCGAAGAGCGGCAGCTTGTCGGCGTAGGCCTGCGGCAGCAAGCTGGCCTGCAAAAAGCCTCCAGCCTGCAGCTCGGCGCGCCAGGCCTTGAGCAAGGCGGCGTTGCGCGCCGCACGCTCCGGTGGCGGCACGAAGCTGTAGATCGAGACCACCTGCTCGAAGTCTGGGTAGCGCTCGGGGTGCTGCGTCAGCCCATCGTAGACGTCGCGCGCCTCCTCCAGCGTTGCGGTATAGACCGCCACCGGGTCGGAGGAGAGGTCGAAGCGCCGGCCAATCTCGTCCTGCAGGCGCACCGAGGCCTGCCCCACCGGGATCAGGGCACGGGTATTGTAGTTGAAGCCGATGCCGCCGCCGAGGCGCTGCAGCAGGCTCGGCGCCGCGCCGGCGGCCGGCGGCGCCACCCACGGCAGGGCCATGGCACAGACGACGGCGACCACGCCGCCGACGCCAGCCAACAAACGCCGCGGATGCGCGATGCGCGCCGCGGCGACGCCGGGGGCGGGCGGCAAGAAGCGCAGCTCCCCCAGCCAGCGCCGCAGCCCCTCGGGGCGCCAGCGGCTCAACAGCGCCAGCAGCGCGGCGCTCCAGGAGAACATCGTCAGGCCGATGATCAGCGTGCCGCAGCCGGCCAGCAGGCCAAACTGCGAAAAGCCGCGAAACTTGGACACCATCAGCACCAAGAAGGAGCCGCCGGTGACCACCGCGGCGATGCAGGCGGGCCGCCCAGCCTGCACCAAGGCATCTCGCAGCGCCTGTTGCGGCGGCTTGCCGAGGCCCAGCTCGATGCGGGTTCGGAATATGAAGTGGATGCCGTAGTCGACCCCGAAGCCCATCAAGATGCCGCCGAGGATGCTGGTGATCATGTTGAGCTGGCCGACCACCGCGTAGGCGAAGCCCATGGTCAAGATGGTGCCCACCGACATCCCCAAAAGCACCACCACCGCCGGCACCAAACGGCCGCGAAAAAACAGCAGGGTGATCCCGGCGATCCCCAAGAAGGCCCACAGCGACACCGGCTCCAGGGATTGGCGAATGGCAAAGGAGTCGTCGACGGTGGTCTTGTAGGCCCCGGTGAAGCCGTAGGCGACGGTGCCGTTGCGGCCGACCAAGTCGTAGTCTTCCACCAGCGTGGCGCGGCCGCCATGGCGCGCACCATAGGTGCGCAGCTGCGCCTGCAGCTGCTCTAAAAACGCCTGCGTGCGACCCAGCTCATTGGTGTCCCATTTTGGCTTGATCAGCAGCAGCAGCATCTTCTTGTCGTCGGAGACGTAGTAGGCGTCGAGGATGCTCTTTTTGCCGACGCGGCTGTACTTGGCGGTGAGCTCGTGCAGGTCGAGCTGCGGCGGGGCACTGTCGCGCAGCTGTAAGAAAAACGGATTTTGGCGCCGCGCCTGCTGGCGGAGGTAGGCGTCGACGCGCTCTTTGGCCACGCGCAGGTCGTCGGGGTCGACGAAGAGAACCATCTTGCGCTGGATGAAGTCGACGGGCGTCTTATGGGTGACGAAGCGGACGTTCTGCACGTCGGCGGTGAGCTCGGCAGCCAAATCGTCGGCCACCTGCTTCATCAGCGGCAGGTCCTCGGAGCGCAGGGCCAACATCAGGTAGCCGCTGCCCCCCACCATGTCGATGAGCCGCTTGACGTCGTGCACCGCCGGCAGCTCGTCAGAGATGAGGTCGAGCTGGTTGGAGTTGATGGTCAGGCGGGTGGTTCCCCACAGGGCCAGGCCAAACAGCAGCAGTAGGACCGACAACGTGCGGCCAGGGTAGCCCACGATGAGGTCGGCGTAGCGGGTCAACAAGCGCTGGAGACGGTGCATCGGTCGATTTAAAGGCCCTGGGGCCTCAGGTGCAACCTTAGCGCAAGAGCGGGAATAAGGCCCGCTGCTGCCGGGTTTGCTAAAAAGCAACGCGGCCCAATTTATAGAAGCGAGAATAGTATGCTGCAAGACACCGTCGTCGACTGCCCCATCCCCAAGCCTACCCCCACGGCGCGGCCGCTGCCGCGGCGCAGCACCACGCTGGGGGCCCGCAGCCGCCGAGCGCTGGCCACCTTTGCGCAGGCCCTCTGCCACATCCTCGGCGCCTATGCCGGCCTGGGCGCGATGGGCCTGGCCGTAAGCCAGCTCAGCGGCAGCCTTGGCCTCGGGACGCTGTGGGCCTGCAGCTATGGCGCCGTCGCCGCATTGGCACTGGGTCGCCTGCTGCTGTCGCTGCGCCAGCCGCCGCGCAAGCGGGCCCTGGCGCCGGTCGAGCACGAATTTGCCGTGACCGCCACCCGCATCGAGCTGCACCCCGCCGGGGCCAGCGCCGCACGGTTTGGTTGAGGCAGCCGCAGCCGCCCATCCTTGCCCACTGCACGCTTCGGCTATAGTGAGGGGCATGAACAGGCGACTTTGGCTTGGCCCTGCGGCCGGCATCACCCTGCGACTTTGCCTCGGCCTGCTGCTTACCGGCGGCTGCCGCGGCCTGGAGCACGCCGGCGACAGGCTCGCTGCCACCCCCTATCCCAGCCTGCCTGAGTCGCCCCTGGACGACGACGACGATTACGACGACCTCGACGACGAGGTGGCGCCGCAGCTCGATCCCGCGGTGCAGCAGCGCCTGCGGCAGGCCTATCGTCGCCTGCAACAGACCGGCCGCCTCAAAGAGCCCTGCTGGCACTTTCGTGAGCCCCTGCCGCCCCTGCCGCAGGTGGCGCGCCTGCACATCGACGCCGACAGCGACGCCGGCATCACCGACGGCTACGTGCGAACCCTGTTGGTGCCGGTGGACCAGAAGCAAGCCCCCTGCGGGATCTTCTACGTCACCCGCGAGGGCGGCTTTGCCGGCTGGCTGCAGTGGCTGGGGCCGCACCGGATCTCGGCCTCGGCGCTTTAACGTGTGTAGGGGATGGGCATGCCCCAGCGCAGGCGTAGGGCCATATAGTTTTTGCCCTTAACGTCATCAAGGTATTTTTTACAGATGTGCGAATTGGTGAGGATGTAGGGCGACGGCGTGGCTTCGGTGTCGATCATGAAGGCGTAGTAAAGCGGGTCGAGTGTGTGGGGGCTGCTTGGATTGACGTCCATCTTTCTCGCATCGTCGAAGCGGCGCGGAAACAGCGGCGCCTCCACGCCACTGCCGCCCTTCAACAGTGGCGACGCTATAAAAGCACCGATGGGGACCTTGGAATAGTTGGCCCGCGACGGCAAAGGTAGCGCCCAGCTGCCCGAGGGAATGGTCAAGCCTACGCCGACGCATTGATGGGCAAAGGAAAAAAAATCGCTGTCAACCATCGCATCAATGTCTGCCTGGCTGCCGACAGCGCGATAGTTGCGTGCCAAGCCGGAACCGGACAAGGAAGTCTGATAGGGAGCCTCGCTCGCCAAACTTTCCATATAGTCCGAGTTGTCGGTACCCACGCTGGCGCCTGCCGTGTTGACCCAGATGGTCTTGATGGAATGTGGCGTATCCCTAGCCAAAGCAACATTTACGGCTCTTTTGGCGCTCTTTTTTGCCTCAGCTTCATCAATCGCGGCGGTGCTGCCGCCGAAGGTGTCGCTGGGCACGTCCGTCGTTCCATAGGCCGTAGGCGCGCCGTCAGAGATCACGACATAGGTGATCTGCCCACAGCCAAGCTCCTTGCTGTCTTGCAAGGAGGAATGATCGTTTAAATAATCAATCGCTTGGCCCATGTCGGTTTGCTTGCCGATGTACTGAAAGTCGGCTTCCAGCTTCTCGATCTTGGCGCGAACTTTGGCCCTTTGAATCCGCATCTCGGCAGGATCGAAGGCCGCATACCCCTCCGTTG
>JBBSTS010000035.1:0-8862 GCA_038235675.1 Myxococcota bacterium
CACGCCTGCAGTTTTGGGGAGCGCCTCCAAGAAACGAGAGGGGGCGCGTGGCGTGGCCTGGCCGCGGACGATGCGGTGGTGGGTGTGGGTCAAATACAACTGCAGACGGGCTCGGGTCATGCCGACGTAGCACAGGCGGCGCTCTTCGCTTAAATCCAAGGGCGTGCCTGCCTCGGCGTCGGTGCCTTCCAGCGTGCGGCGGTGCGGCAGCAAGCCCTCCTCGAGGCCGACGAAAAAGACGAAGGGGAACTCTAGGCCCTTGGCACTGTGCAGGGTCATCAGGGTAAGGCAGTCGCGCTCATCCTCTTTGTTCTTGTCGCGCACCAGGGCGCTGGTGCGCAAAAACTGCAGCAGGCCGTGCGAGCCGGGCGCTGACTTGGCCTCGAAGCGCTCGACGGCGTGCGGCACCTCGGCCAAGTTTTCGAGCCGCTGGGCACGAACTTTGGGCGGGTCGTCGCCCGCCATCACCGCCGCGCGCAGGTCGAGTCCGTCGACCATCTCCTGCACGCACGGCGCCAGAGCGCCGCGCGGCGCCGTCAACATCTGCGCCCGCGACTTCTGCAGCACCGCCACCAGCTGCGCCGCGCCCGCCTGCGCCGCCTTAGGCAGACCAGCAATCTGCGTCGCCTGCGTCAGCGCGCACCAGAGGCTCAGGCCGTGCGCCTCGGCGTGGGCGCTGAGGCGCTCGAGGCTCTGCGGGCCGATGCCGCGGCTCGGCACGTTGACGATGCGGCGCAATGCCACCTCGTCGTCGGCGTTGCCGACCACCGCCAAAAAAGCCAGGACGTCACGCACCTCCTTGCGGTCGAAAAAAGCCTGGCCCCCCACCACCCGGTAGTCTAGTCGCTCCGCCGCCAGCGCCGCCTCGAACACCCGCGCCTGCACGTTCGAGCGGTACAAAACCGCCATCTCCTTGTAGGCGTGGCCATGGTAGTGCAACCGGCGCACCGACTCGCAGATGAACTGCGCCTCGTCCTCCTCGTCGATGCATTCGATGACGCGCACCGGCTCGCCGGGGCCGTCGGCGGTGAAGAGAACCTTGGACTGGCGCTGGGTATTCTGGGCGATGACCGCGTTGGCGGCTGCCAAAATGTTGCCGGTGCTGCGATAGTTCTGGTCCAATACGATGCGCGTCGCGCCACCAAAATGGCCGCTGAAGGCGGCGATGTTGTCGGCGGCCGCACCGCGCCAACCGTAGATCGCCTGGTCGTCGTCGCCCACCGCACAGATGTTGCGGGAGGGACCACAGAGCGCCCGCAGCAGTGCCAGCTGCTCGGGGCTCGTGTCCTGGTACTCGTCGACCAAAATGGCGTCGAAGGCGCGTTGCCAACGCGCCGCTACCGCCTGGTTCCCGAGGGCCTGCTCGGCCCGCAGGATCAGATCGTCGAAGTCGATGGCATTAAAAGCCGCCATCTGCTCGAGGTAGCACGGGTAGAGGTCGAAGGCCGCCATCTCGTAGTCGTCGCCCCAGCGCAGCTCCACCTCTTCACGCCGCTGCCGCTTGGTGCGCAACAGAATGTCCAGCAGGCGACCGACGTCGAGGCGCCGGTCGGCGACGCGCACCTGGCGCATAAGCTCACGGACCAAGCTGCGTTGATCGCCGGTGTCGTAGATGCAAAAGCCCGGCCGCAGGCCCGCGGCCGCCGTCTCGAGGCGGATGAGGTGCAGGGCCAGGGCGTGAAAGGTGGACAACATCACCTTGGCGGCACGGCGGCCTACCGAGGCACGCAGGCGATCGCGCATCTGGGTCGCCGCCTTGTGGGTGAAGGTCACCCCCAAGATCCGCGCCGGGTCGACGCCCTGCTCGACCAAACGCGCGATGCGCGCAATGATCACCCGCGTCTTGCCGCTGCCCGCTCCGGCCAGCACCAACAGAGGACCGTCATCAAACAAAACCGCCTGGCGCTGCGGCGAGTTGAGGCCATCTTGCGCCGGCGTGTGCACGGCTCAGCCGCACTTCATATTTAGACGCGAAAAATCTTGCGGAATTCGTTTTCGACGTCTTCTTCGTCACAGTTACGGGCGACCGACAGCTCCTTAATCAATAATCCGCGCGCGGTGTCCAACAATTTAAGCTCGCAAAAAGAAAGATCTTTGTTGGTCTTTAGCAGGTACAGATCGCGCAGCACCTCCGCCACTTCGAACACCGAGCCCGTTTTGATCTTTTCCATGTATTCGCGGTAGCGGCGGTTCCACGTCGTGGTGTCGACGCTCAGCCCCTTTTCGCGCAATATGTCGTAAACTTCGTCAACTTTGTCCGCCTCGATCACCTCGCGCAAACCTACCTGCTGGACGTTGGTGGTGGGGATCATGATCTTCATGCCGTTGTCGAGGATGCGCAAGATGTAAAAAGTTTGGCTGGTCCCCGAAATTTCACGGTTTTCGATCGCCGTCACCTCGCCGACGCCGTGCGCAGGATAGACGGCTTTATCGCCGATCTGGAACGAAGTGACCGGCAAGGGCATCGGGGTGGGGGCAGACGCGATGGCGACGGCCGATGCTTCACTGTTCATGAGATCCATGGTGAGGACCCTCCTTCTTAGCGATGGCCACGTTGAGTCATTTTGCAGGGTGTACCACGGCCCCGATAACTTAGCGGGCGGTAAGTATCAGCGACCCACACCAGACGTCAAGGGCTGGCGGCCAGCTCGTCCATCAACAGGGCCGCAACGTCGACCGCTTTACGCGCCTTGTCGTCGCCGCTCGTACGCCGAGACAGGCGCGTATGCAGCTCGTCGCAGGTTTGCTGCAACTCGGCAAGGTCTTCTGTGAGGCGCGCATTTTCGCGGCTCAATTGCGCCTCTGCCGCAGATTTTTGCGCCTGCGCCTGCAGCCTGACCTGCAGGGCCTGCAGCTCGGCGTCTTTGTGCTGCTGCAGCGTCGCCGCCTCGTCGTTCGCTTGCCGGTGTGCGGCATGTGCCTGCTGCACCGCCAGTTGCAGCCGTTCGTTGTCCACCCTCAGACGATCGTTTTGTTGCTGCAGCTCATCGAGGCGACGCAGCCGAGAGCTCAGGCCGGCGAGCTGCTCGTTAAACTGCAGCTCCCGTTCCGTCAGCTGCGCCTGCACCGCCCGCAGACGCGCCTGCAGGTCCCCCACCGCGTCGGCATCGGCGTCGTCGCCGGTGCGCCTGAGCGCCGGCGCTGCGGGCCGCATCGGCGGCAGGCTGATCTGTGTCAGGGTCGGCTCGCTAATCGACGCGTCGAGCTCTGGGACATCGCTCGGCATCGCCAAAGCATCCAGGGCCTCGCTCAGCCGATCGCCTGGCACCGAGGTGGATGCCGCGGCAGCGTCCGCCATGTCGGCGTCGGCAAAGGCTCCGACGCGATCCGGAGCGAGGTCCAGCTCCGCCTCTGCGTCGGCGGCGGGATCGGGCGCTGCGTCAAAGCTTGGGGTGGGGCCTAAATTTTGTGTTTCGCTGCGCCCATCCAGCTCGGCGCGCTCGAAGCTGTCGTGCGGGGCCAATGCCCCGGGCTCCAGCGTCGTCGACGCCTGGGCCGCCGGCGGCGCGCCCACCGACGCCAGATCGAAGCTGCTCTGCGTCGCCCACGGCACCTCCGAGGGGCGCGTCGCCTCCTCGACCAGCGTCGGCGGCGCCGCCACCGAAGCGGCGCCCAAGGCGATGAACTTGGCGGCCGTCTGGCACAAGAGGGCGGCCTCGTAAGGTTTGCGCAGGTAGGCCTCGGCATGGGTCTTGAGGCGGCGATGCTGCGCGAAGGTTTCTTCGGAGGCCTGCGCAGACGTCAGCACGAGCGGCACGATGCTGAGCATCGGGTCTTTTTTGAGCTTGTTGCAGATCGAGTAGCCGCTCAGGCGGCCCAGCTCGACACACAGCAAGATGAGGTCGGGGCGGCTGCTGCGCAGGGTCGAGAGGGCTTCGTTGCCGTCGGCAAACATCTGCACGCTGGCGCCACGGGCCGTCAGGGCCTCACTGTCGAAGCGAAGCTGCTGCACATCGGCATCGATTAACATGACGGAGGGCATGCCCTTTAGGATGCCGCGCAGGTTGCCAAAACGACATTTTTCGGCCCAGCCGCCTCGCCGGGCTTACACTTTGACCATGCAGGTGTACCGTCCCTACCCCGGCGTGGCCCTGGTCGTCTGCCCCACCGGATCCGTCCTCGTCGGCGCCCCCACGGACGCCTTCAAGGCGACCAAAGCGCTCTGTGCGGCACAAAACCTGCCCTTCCCGAGGGTATTGGTGGCACCGCCGGCCCTCTTGTCACAGACGGTGCCACAGTTCGTCCCCGAGTTCTTTTTGTACGACTACCTCTTCGTCTACGGCGCCGCCTTCGACGCCCAACGCCGCGCCCAGCGCCTACAGTTTGCCATGCACGCGCCGCAGATCCCTGCCGCCAAGCAGGCTCTGCGCATGACGCTGACCGGCCCCGACGCCGACGAGCTTCAGGCAATGGCCGCCGCCGCCCCCGCCGCCGGGCTCGACGACGAGACCATCGCCACCCTCACCGCGCAAAGTGCCCACATGGCCATCAAGGTGGACGGCGTTCCACAGCCCCTCGAGAGCCTCATCGACTGCGTCGGCTTCGACGCCAAATGCTGTGTCCACCTCCTCGACGGCGCCCTGTCGATCTGCCAGAGCGAAAACAACGCCATCGTGCTGCGCTCCGGCAGCCAGGTGGAGCAGCTGGCGCTGCATCGACCGATGCCCATCCGCCCCTTCGTCGGCCTGCCGCCGCCCACCCAGCCGGCGCGGCCACAGACCTTCGCCCTGCAGGTGCTCGGCAGCCGCAGTGGCTTCGACCTCAGCGGCCCCACCACCGGCTTCTTGTTGTGGATCAACGGCCGGGCACTGCTTTGGGACGGCCCCCCAGGCACCACGACCCTGCTGGCACAGCAGGGGATATCTTTGTCCGACGTCGACGGCATCGTGCTGAGCCACTGCCACGAGGACCACATGGGCGCCTTCGTCGAGATGGTTCTGTGCGGCAGGCGCCTGAGCGTCTACACCAGCGAGCCCATCTACCGCTCGGCACTGGTCAAACTCGCCGGCTACCTCAACATCAGCGTCGCGGCGGCGGCGCATTACATCGACTACGTCTGCGTCGTTCCCGAGGTGCCCTGCGATCTTTTGGGCGCGCAGTGGACCTTCTTCTACACCGTCCACGCCATCCCCACCCTCGGCGCCCGCATTGAGATGCGCCGCGACGGCCGCACCTATGCCATGCAGATCTCCGGCGATCAGATGCACCACGCTGGGCTCTTGCAGATGCGCCAGCGTGGCCAGCTCAGCGCCGCCCGCTACGATCGCATGCGACAGCTGGTGCCCGCCACCCGCGAGCCCGACAGCCTCTACTTCGTCGACGTGGGAGAGGCCCTGATCCACGGCCACCCAGGCGACTTCACCCGCAACCCCAACAACATCCACTTCTATCACTGCCCCGACAACGCCTACACGCGCAGCTTCGAGCGCCCAGTGGCCGCCGCCGGCGACCTGCACGTTCTCATCGAGGAGCCGCGCCGCTGCGCCCTGCCGCCGGCGCGGCTGTGGCAGGCCCTGCAGGTACTCGACCTCCAGGATCCCACCTGGCTGGGCCAGATCGTCCATGGCGGGCACTGGCGCACCCTGCGCACCGGCGAGTGCATCCACTTCGGGCCGCAGGCCCGCAAGCAGCTCTGCTTGGTGGTCTCCGGCCAGCTCGGCGGGATTGGCGAGCGCCGCAGCGACAACGACCCCAGCCCCTGGCCGGCGGACACCTGGGGCGCCGGCGACCTCTTCGGCCACCTCGGCAGCAACCTGCAGCTGGACGCAGGCAGCAAAGAGGCGCTTACCCCCAGCGAGCTGTTCACCCTCGATGCCGGCCTGCTCGACCGCTTTTTGGTCTGCCAGGGCCAGGGTGAGAGGCTCGCGCGCCTGTGCGCCCTGCGTGCCGGCAGCACCCCCCTGCCCTTCGATGCGTTTTTGACCGGCCACCTGCGACGTGCCCTCTGCCGCGCGGCACGCCTTACTTTTTTGCCCCCACAAGCGCCGCTGCCTGGCGCCGACGCGCTGAGCATCCTGCTGGAGGGCAGCTTAGAGGTGGGCGCGCAGCATCTCGTGGCCGCGCAACAAGACAGCTACGTCGGTGCCGGCTGCTTGGCGCCGGACGGCGCCAGCCAGACGGCTTTCGCCGGGCCCCTGGGCGCCTGGATCGCGGTCCTCGATGGACCGATGGTCCGGCGCCTTGCTTCGCTGTGCGCGCCGCTGCGCCAACGGTTGGGATCTAGCTCGCCCGGCGACGACGGGCCACTTTGACAGGCGCCTCGAGGGCGACCATCGACGGCAAACCAGGCTGGGCGCGGCGGCGCAGGCCATTTTGCGCCGCGACGTGGGCCAGCTTGCGCTCCAGCAGGCGGCGGGCACGAAACAGGCGGCTCATGATCGTCCCCATGGGGCACATCAGCAGCGCCGCGATGTCTTTGTAGCTCTGCCCCTCGATGTCACACATGACCACCACGGTGCGGAATTCTTCCGGCAGGGCGTTGAGGGCGGCGAGGACGTCGTCCGAAAGCTCCTGCTTGAGGTAGCCACGCTCCGGGTCGTGGGCCAAGTCGCGCGAGCTCTCCGAGTGCATCTGGTGATCGACGTCCATGCGGCTCTGGCCCTCGAGGATCTCGCGCTCGCGGCGCTGGCGACGGTAGCGATGGATGAAGGTGTTGGTGAGGATGGTGTAGATCCACGCCTTGAAGTTGGTGCCGGCGGCAAACTTGTCGCGGAAGCGCAGGGCGCGCACCGCCGTGTCGTGCACCAGATCTTCGGCCATCGCCGGGTCGCGGGTATAGCGCAGGGCGGTGCTGTAGAGGCTGCCGAGGTGCTGCTGTAAGTTTTGCTCGAAGGGATCGGAAACGGGGTGCGACGCGAGAAGGTTGATGGCCATGCCTGATCCTGCCGAATGAATTTTGTTCCCCTTAAGTGTCGGCAGGACCCAAAAAAAATTGCGACAAAACGCTTGACAGAAAGCGATTTGCCGCAAAAACATCGTCTCAAATCAGGTAAATCAGGTAAAACAGGGTGAATTTCCGGGAATAGCAGCCTCGTCAGACGTCTAGATAGCGGGCCATCTCGTCCGCGGTCGGCTGCATCGCCTGCGGCTCGACGTCGTCCTTGAGCTTGCGCTCCACCTGCATGTCGAGCACGTCTTGGGTGAAGACGCCGCCCTCGAGCAGAAAGTCCGAGTCCTTGCGCAGCGCCGCAAGCGACGCATCCAGTGTCGCCGGCGTCGACGGCACGTGCGCCAGCTCCTCGGGCGACAGCCCGTAAATGTCCTTGTCCAGCGGCGCACCCGGGTCCAGCTGCCGCTTGATGCCGTCGTAGCCGGCCATGAACAGGGCAGCAAAGGCCAAGTAGCCGTTGCAGCTCGGATCGGGAAAGCGCACCTCGACCCGCTTGGCCTTCGCCGAGGGCGAGATCATCGGGATGCGGATCGAGGCGCTGCGGTTGCGGCTGGAGTAGGCGAGGTTGACGGGTGCTTCGTAGCCCGGCACCAGCCGGCGGTAGCTGTTGGTGGTCGGGTTGGTCAGCGCGCACAGGGCCGGAGCGTGCGCCAAGATCCCACCGATGTACCACATCGCCATCTGCGACATGCCGGCGTAGCCGTCGCCGGCAAACAGCGGCTTGCCGTCTTTCCAGATCGACTGATGGACGTGCATGCCACTGCCGTTGTCGCCAAAGATGGGCTTGGGCATGAACGTCGCCACGCGGCCGTGCCGCCGAGCAACGTTTTTGATGATGTACTTAAACCACATCAGCTGGTCGGCCATCTTGGTCAGCGAGTTGAAGCGCATGTCGATCTCGCACTGCCCGCCGCTGGCCACCTCGTGGTGCTGTGCCTCTACTTCGATGCCTACTTTCTGCATCTCGAAGCACATCTCCGCCCGCAGATCGACGAACGTATCGTTCGGCGGCACCGGAAAATAGCCCTCTTTGTGGCGCGTCTTGTAGGCTAGGTTGGGCTGCTCGTCGCGGCCGGTGTTCCAGCAGCCCTCGACCGAATCGATGCTGTAAAATGAAAAATTGGGGCCGCTGTCGTAGCGCACGTCGTCGAAGATAAAGAACTCCGCCTCCGGTCCCATGTATATCGCATCGCCAAGCTTGGTGCTGCGCAAGAAAGCCTCGGCTTTGTTGGCGATGAAGCGCGGATCGCGGCTGTAAGGCTGCTTGGTGATGGGGTCGACGATGTTGCAGATGAGCGACAGCGTCGGCGCCTTGGTGAAAGGCTCAAGGACGGCGGTGTCGGCGTCGGGCACCAACAGCATGTCCGATGCGTGGATAGGCTGCCAGCCACGGATCGACGAGCCATCGAAACCAAAACCGTCCTCGAACGAGCTCTGCGAAAGCATCGGCATCGGCACGGTGGTATGCTGCCACGTGCCGGCAAAGTCGGTAAATTTCAGGTCGACCATGACGACCTGATGTTTTTGCGCAAACTCCAAGACTTGGTGCGGCGAACGCGTCATGTTTTCTCCGCGGCCGAGCATCGCGCTCGCCCACTTTTTTCAAGGGTTTTACAGCGCTTCGGGACCTGTCTGGCCGGTGCGGATCCGCATCGCCTGCTCCACCGGCAAGACGAAAATTTTACCGTCGCCGATGCGGCCAGAATGCGCGGCCTTGGCGATGGCCTCGACGGCCTGCGCCACATCCTCATCGGCGAGCACCACTTCCAACTTTACCTTCGGCAGAAAATCGACGACGTACTCCGCACCACGGTAAAGCTCGGTGTGGCCGCGCTGGCGGCCAAACCCTTTGACCTCGGTGATGGTCATGCCGCTGATCCCGACCTGCTGCAGGGCTTCTTTGACCTCGTCCAGCTTGAAGGGCTTGAGAATGGCTTCAATCTTTTTCATCGCGTGTAAAAAAGCCTAGCAAA
>JBBSTS010000036.1:0-8836 GCA_038235675.1 Myxococcota bacterium
AAAAGTTTCCCAAGGTGGGCGACAGGCCGCGGGCGTCGTCGCTGGCGCCCTGGCTGGTGAAACGGCCCGTGCGCTCGGCCCCCGCCCCCACGCCCGCGTCCACCCGCGGCAGGATCTCGCCGCGCTTGGCCGAGAGCTCGTTTTCGGCAATAATAATCTCCTGCAGCGCGATGTTCAGATCCTGGTTGTTTTTGAGCGCCGCGTCGATGAGGCTGCGCAGCTCGGGGCCAGCAAAAAACGTGCTCCAGACCTTCTGCGCCGCCTTGGTCGCCTGCGTACCGACCTGGGCGACGGCACCGGTGTTGGGGTCCGTGGCGAGGGCGCTGGCGTCGCCGACTGCGCCGGCATAGCTGCCGGGCATCTGGCGGTTGGGCTCGCGCGGCAGGTTGCCGCGCAAAGCAGGGATGCAGCCAAAAGGTGCCAGAAAAGCGCACGCCCACAGGGCATGCGCGTGCAGCCGACGCCTAACCATGATGCACCAGTCGCTCGGTGATGGGTTCGTCCGCCTCGTGCTTGACCATGCTTTTGCCCGACGAAAGCGTCGCGAAGATGTAATAGAGCCCAGGGATCACCAAGACGCCGAAGATGGTGCCGAACAACATGCCTCCCATCGTCGAGGTGCCGAGGGTGCGGTTGCCGACGGCGCCGGGACCCGTCGCCCGCACCAGTGGCATCAGGCCGGCGATAAACGCGAAGGAGGTCATCAAGATGGGGCGAAAGCGCGCCTTGGCGCCGGCCACCGCGGCGTCGGCGACGCTGGCACCATGGCGCCGCGTCTGCACCGCGAACTCGACGATCAGCACCGCATTTTTCCCCAGCAGGCCCACCAACATCACCAGGCCGACCTGGGCATAGATGTCGTTGGCCAGACCAAGCAGCTTGAGCAGAAAGAAGGACCCGAAAATGCCGACGGGAAGAGAGAAGACCACCGCCAGCGGCAGCAAGAAGCTCTCGTACTGCGCTGCCAGCACGAGGTAGAGAAAGACCAACACGACCAAGAAGATCACGATCGCTTCGTTGCCGCGCCGCGCTTCGTCGTAGGACAGGCCTTCCCAGGCAATGTCGTAGCCGTGGGGCAGTGTCGCGGCCGCCACCTCCTGCACCGCGGCGATGGCGTCGCCGCTGGTGTAGCCGGCGGCGGGCTCGCCGCGAATGGCCGAGGAACTGTACATGTTGTAACGGGTGATCTCATTGGGCCCTTGCGTCTTGCGCAGGCGCATAAAGGCGGAGTAGGGCACCATCTCTTCTTTGTCGTTTTTGACGTAAAGCTTCAGTACGTCGGAGGGCAGGCGGCGAAATTCTGGCGCGGCCTGGGCGTACACTTTGAAATAGTTGCCGAAGCGAATGAAGCCCTGCTCGTAGGTGCTGCCGATGAGGATGTCGAGGTTTTCCAGCGCCGCTTTGACCGAGACCCCTTTCTGAATCGCCAGGGCGCTGTCGATCATCAGTTCGTACTGCGGGTAGTTGGCGGCGAAAAAGGTGAAGAGGCCGCTGAGCTCCGGGCGCTCACCGAGCTTGACCATGAAGTCTTTGTTGACCACGTCGAGCTCGCGATAGTCGACCTCGTTGTTCTTGTCCAGCAACCGCAGCGCGAAGCCACTGGCGGCGCCGTAGCCGGGCACCGCCGGGGGCTCGAAGAACTCGACGATGGCGCCGAGCTCCAGCGATTTTTCTTCCAACTCCTCGATGACCTGGGTCACCGACTGTTGGCGCTGCGACCAGTCCTTGAGGCTGATCAGACAGGTGCCGGCGTTGGAGCCGCGGCCCTCGGTGAGGATTTCGTAGCCAGCAAGGGAGGAGACGGTCTCGACGCCCTCGACCTTCTCGGCGATCTCTTGCAGCCTGCGCGCCACGTCGTTGGTCTGCTCGAGGGTAGAGCCAGGCGGCGTCTGGACGATGGCGTAGATCATCCCCTGGTCCTCGTTGGGGACGAAGCCACTCGGCAGGCTGCGGCTGACGAAGAAGATGCCGCAGCAGAAGGCGGCGACCGTAAGAGCGGTGAGCGCGCGCCGCCGTACGATGCGCTGCAACAGACGGGTGTAGACGCCGGTGACCACGTCGAAGCCGCGGTTAAAGGTGTCCAGCCCACGGCGCAGCAGGCTGCGGTGGCCATGCGCCGCGCCGTGCGGGTGCTTGAGGATCATGGCGCACAATACGGGCGCCAGCGTCAACGCCACGATGCCCGATAGAACGATGGAGGTGGCCATGGTGATGGCGAACTGACGGTAGAAGATCCCTACTGGCCCGGACATAAACGCCACCGGCACGAACACTGCCGTCATCATCAAGGTAATGGCGACGACCGCGCCGCTGATCTCGCTGAGGGCTTTGATGACTGCGCGGTAGGCCGAAAGGCCTTCCTCGGCCATCTTGGTGTGTACCGCCTCGACGACGACGATGGCGTCGTCGACGACGACGCCGATCGCCAAGACCAGCGCGAAGAGGGTGATGAGGTTGATGGTGATCCCCAACATCTGCATGAAGATGAAGGAGCCAATGAGCGACACCGGCACTGCCAGGGTTGGAATCAGCGTCGCGCGCCAGTCGCCCAGAAACAAAAAGACCACCAGCGCCACCAAGAAGAAGGCCTCGGCGAGGGTGTGCAGGACCTTTTCGATGGAGGCGTCCAGAAAAGTGGAGACGTCGTAGCTGATGCGGTAGTCCATGCCGGTGGGGAAGGACGTGTCTTTGAGCTGCGCAAGCTTGCTCTTGACGTCGGCGATGACCTCGCTGGCGTTGCTGCCATAGGTTTGCTTCAGGACGATGGCCGCCGAGGGGTGGCCGTCGAGGTTGGAGTAGATGTCGAAAAACTCACTGCCCAAGGCCACGGTGGCGACGTCTTTGAGCCGCAGCATGGTGCCGTCGCTTTTGGCCCGCAGGATTATGCTCTGGTACTGCTCCGGCCGGTTGTACTGCCCCTGATAGATCAGGACGTACTCGAGGGCCTGGGAGGTTTTTCCGGAGGCCTGACCCAACCGCCCGGGGCGGCCGATGAGGCTCTGCTCCGAAATGGCCTTCATCACCTCCTCGGTGGAGACGTCGTAGGCTCGCATGCGCTCGGGGTTGAGCCACACGCGCATGGCGTACTGGCGCGAGCCGAGGATGCGCGTCTGGGCGATCCCCCTAATGCGGGAGATCTCGGGCAAGAGGGTGGCGTTGGCGAAGTTGTAGAGAAATTTCTGGTCGGCCGATTTCTCCGAGCTGAAGAGGTTAACGTACATCAGCATGCTGGGCTGTACTTTGTTGACGACGACGCCCTCGAGCTGCACCAAGGGCGGCAGCCGGCTCATCATCTGATCGACACGATTTTTGACGTTGACGATTGCCTGTCCTTCGTCGGTGCCCAACTCGAAGACCACCTGGATCACCGCCTCGCCGGCGCTGGTGGCGTCGGAGATCATGTAGCTCATGCCCGGAACGCCGTTGATGGCGCGCTCGAGGGTGATCAGCGACGACTTGACCAGGACGTCGGCACTGGCGCCTGGGAAAGCAAGCGAGACCATCACCCGCGGCGGCGAGATCTCCGGAAACTGCGAGATGGGCCGCGACCGCATCGCCAGCAGGCCGAGCAGGACGATGAAGATCGAAAGGACGATCGCCATCACCGGGCGCTGAACGAATTTAGTCGTCAGGCTCATTCTGCGGCAACTTCCAAGCCTTTAATCACTTCTTCGGGCGATTTGAAGTTGGGCAGGATGTTGCTGCCTTCGCTGACCTTACGCAGGCCCTCGACCAAGATGTTTTCTTTCTCGTCGATGCCCGCGTCGACGACAAAAACCTGCGCCAGCTCGGCCGTCACGGAGATCTCGCGGGCATGGATGACGTTTTTGTCGTCCACGACGAAGACAAATTTTTTGTCGAGGACGTCGAAGGTGGCCTTTTGCGGGATGAGCAGGACGTTTTTGAGCGGCACGCTCAACAGGGCGCGCCCCGTCTCGCCGTGGCGCAAGAGCTTGTTGGGATTGGCGAAGGTGGCGCGAAAGGCAATGCTGCCGGTGGCGTTGTTGAAGTCCGCTTCGATGGTCTCGATGCGTCCCGGCTGGTCGTAGATCTCACCGTTGGCCATCGCCAGCTTGACCACCGTCTGCCGCTCGCCCTCGGGCTGCGACTTGTTCTTGAGGTATTCTGCTTCGCTGACGTTGAAATATGCCCACACGCTGCGGGTGTCCGAGAGGGTGGTCAGCACGTCGCCTTCGTCGACGAGGCTGCCGGTGCGGACCAAAAATCGTCCTACCATGCCGTCGAAGGGGGCTTTGAGGGCGGTGAGTTCGCGCCGGGTCTGCGCCAGGGAGACCTCGGCCTTGGCCTTGTTGACCCGCGCCTTCGCCAGCGCCAGCTCGTTTTTGGAGACCACGTTTTTACGCGCCAAATCGCGTGTGTTGTTGTACTCAATGCCGGTGAGCTCGGCTTCGGCGTTGACCTTCTCCAGCTCGGCTTGAAAAAGCTTGGGCATGATCTGAAACAGCGTGGTGTCTCGCACCACGCTTTGGCCCTCGTCGACGAAGACCTTTTGGACGTAGCCCTGCTCGAGGGCGCGCAGCTCAATATGCTGAATGGCGGAGATCTGCGCCACGTAGCTCTGCACCAGCTCGGTGTCCGTGCGCAGTGGCCGGGTCACCAGGAGCCTCCCCTGCTGCGGGGGTTTGGGCCGTTTCGGCTCGCAGGCGCCAAATCCGACCGCGGCCAGCATCATAAAAATCAAAAGATGAGGGCGCATGCGTTCCTTCTCCCACGGAGCAACCTTCATATAACCCCTTCCGCCCGAGCGGTGGCCACAATCTGGCGCCTTGATGGCCGCCACGGTCGGCGTCAGCCCTTTTGGTGGGGCATCGGTGATGCCGATGCACGACAGATGGCCGTGCTCGGTGCGCACCATGTAGGTGTTGCTGCGCTGGTGGGCGCCGAATAGCTTGGTGCTTTCGTCTTGTTTAGTACAGGCGGGGGCCTACTGGCGTTTGAGGGCAGGATAATGGTTTTTTGGGTGAAAAGCGCCCCCGAGCGACGATGCGAGATCTACGTCGCAGGGGCCAAAAAACAATTCGTCTAGTCGGCCAGCGATATCTGTCGCCGCTCAGTTACCGACAAATTTTTTTTGGCCCCTGCGACACGACTATCTTCAGTCGATCTCTTCAGCGATGCCTGCGTCGCTTAGGGAGAGCGACACCGTCGCCCAGGCCTATGCCAAAAGATCTTGTAAACATTCAGCCGTTAGATTATTTTTTTTCTAAAATCTGCTCGCGAGCCGACGCGTAGAAAAGCTAGGCCGACGCTGCAGTATGAGCCATAGCGCGCTGCTTATGAGTATGACCAGAAAAATCCTGGGTAGGGCCGTCGCCCTTGTCGAGTATTGTTTGGTTCGATGAAAGATCCCTCTTCGTTAATTAAGATTATCCTTGGGGCTTCTTTGAAACTCATCGAGATGCTTGCAGAGAAAATAAAATTGAACAGCCAAAACAGCAGTAATCCTCTTTCTCAAGTCATCACGCGCGAACGGGGAGCAAGGATGATTGAGGATCGAAGAAGCACAAAAAGGGGAGGGTAAATGGGTTATTTTTAGTGGAGAATTCTGCTTTGATTAAGTATCTGCGTATCATTCGACGTATTCTGCCGCGCGGGATCTATAAGTCTTCTGGATCGTCGCAAAAACTCACGACTTGAGCTTGGTGCGACGAGAGGGTTTTTGCGATGGGCTTTACATCATCCCCAGCTGCAGCCGCGCTGCCTCGGTCATCATCGACGGGTCCCAGGGGGGTGAGAAGGTCAGCTCGACGGTGACGCTCTGGACGCCGTGCAAATCGCTGAGTTTGCGCTGCACGTCGTCCTGCAGCACCTGCCCCATGCCGCAGCCGGGGGCGGTGAGGGTCATGGTGACGTCGACGTGCTGCTGGCCGTCGGGCAGCATGGTGGGCCTGACGGTATAGATGAGGCCGAGCTCGACGATGTTGGCGGGGATCTCCGGGTCGTAGATCGTCTTGAGCGCCTCCCACATCGCCGCTTCGTCCACCTTGGCGTCGGCGGCGGGGGCCGCTTCGGTGGCGGCCGCAGGCGGCGTCAGCCCCATGGCTGGGGCGTCGGCGATGCCGATGCGCAGCAGGTAGCCGTGCTCGGTGCGCACCGTGTAGGTGTCGCCGAGCTGGTGGACGACGAACAGCTTGGTGCCCTCGCGGGCGGTGATGTTGTTGCCGTAGGGGACCTGAATGGCCTCGCAGTCGCGCTGCAGGACGACCGCTTGCTCAGACATAGGGTGCCTCGCGGCGGGCGGTGCCCTCGTCCTCTTCGGTGCAGGCGGGGGCCTGCTGGCGTTTGAGGGCAGCCTGCAGGGTGTGCCAGGCGAGGGTGGCGCATTTGACCCGCATGGGGTACTCGCGCACGCCGCCGAAGGCGGCCAGCTTGCCCATCTTCTCGTGGTCGACGTCGCCCTCGCCCGTGAGCAGGGCGATGAAGTCGGTAAAGAGGCGCTCGACGTCGGCGCGGCCCTTGCCCGCCAGGGCGTCGGTCATCAGCGACGCCGAGGCGCGGCTGATGGCACAGCCTTCGCCGCAGAAACAGATTTTTTCTAAAGCCCCGTCGTCGCGCACCTGCAGGGTTACCTTGCAGGTGTCGCCGCACAAGGGATTGACGCCGTTGGCCGCGTGGGTGGGCGAGGCCACCTCGCCGAAGTTTCGCGGCCGTCGATTGTGGTCCAAAATGAGCTCTTGGTAGAGGTCGGCTAGGTCGTTGTCCATCAGCTGAACATCCTGCGCACGGCGGTGAGTGCTTCGGCCAGGGCGTCGACCTCGGCGGTGGTGTTGTAGAAGGCAAAGGAGGCGCGGGCGGTGGCCGCCAGCTGGTAAAAGGCCATCACCGGCTGGGCACAGTGGTGGCCGGTGCGGATGGCGATCCCCTGGCGGTCGAGCACCGTGCCGATGTCGTGCGGGTGGACGCCGTCGAGCACGAAGCTTATCACCCCGGCGCGCTGTTGCGGCGTGCCTATGAGGGTGAGGCCGGGGACTTGGCCAAGAGTTTTTAGCGCGTGGGCCATCAGCGCGTCTTCGTAGGCCGCGAGGGCGGGATAGCCGACCGCCTGGACGTAGGCCAAGGCGGCACGCAGGGCGATGATGCCGCAGATGTCGGGGGTTCCCGCCTCGAACTTGTGAGGCAGGTCGTTGTAGGTGGTTTTTTCGAAGGTCACCGTGGCAATCATGTCGCCGCCGCCTTGGTAGGGGGGCAGCGCCTCCAGCCAGCTCTGGCGGCCGTAGAGCACCCCGACGCCGGTGGGGCCGAAGAGTTTGTGGGCCGAGAAGGCATAGAAGTCGCAGTCCAGCGCCTGCACGTCCACCGCCATGTGCGGCACCGCCTGTGCTCCGTCGATGAGAACCGCGCTGCCGCAAGCACGCGCCTGGGCGATCATGGTGGCGATGGGGTTGACCGTGCCCAGGGCGTTGGAGACGTGCGATAGGGCCACCATGCGGGTGCGCGGCCCCAACAGCTCGGCGTAGGCCTGCAGGTCCAGCTCACCGCTGTGCAGCATCGGCACCACCCGCAGGTGGGCCTTCGCCGCGGCGCAGGCCATCTGCCAGGGGACGATGTTGGCGTGGTGCTCGGAGTGGGAGATCACCACCTCGTCGCCCGGCTGCAGCTGGCTGCGGCCGAAGCTGTGGGCGACCAGGTTGATGGCTTCGGTGGTGCCGCGGGTAAAAACGATTTCTTTGCTGCTGCGGGCGTTTAAAAACTGCTGCACCGCCCGGCGGCTCTTTTCGAAGGCCTCGGTCGCGCGGCCACTGAGGGTGTGGACGCCGCGGTGGACGTTGGCGCCCAAATAGGTGGCGGCGTGGGCGTAGGCTTCCACCACGGCCCGCAACCGTTGGCTGGTTGCCGCACTGTCCAAATAGATGAGCGGCTTACCGTGCACCTGCTGGTCGAGGCCCGCAAAGTCTGCCCTTCGCGCCGTGACGTCGAAGGCGGCACGGGCCGGGCGGCGCACGAGGGTCGGCTGGGGGCCGGCGGTGGCACTGCTCATCTGCGAGCCCCTGGCTGCGCCGGCGGCGGCGCCATGTCGTCGATCGCCAGGGCCGCCTGCAGGCGCGATTCGACCGCGGCCCGTAGGTCGGCATCGGTAAGGTGGCGGGTGACGTCGCAGGCGAAGGCGTAGCTTAGCAGCCGCGCGGCGGCGGCATCGTCGAGGCCGCGGCTGCGCAGATAAAATAGGGCGGTGTTCTCGAGCTGGCCGACGGTGGCACCATGGGTGCACTGCACGTCGTCGTTGCCGATCTCCAAACGGGGCCGGGTATAGGCGGCGGCGCGCGGCGACAGCAGCAGGTTCTTGTTGATCTGCTGGGCCGAGGTTGCCGGCGCCGTCGGCAAGACGTGAACCGTGCCGGCAAAAATCGCCGTCGCGGCGTCGTCGACGATGCCCTTGAATAGTTGCTCGCTGCGGCCATGGGGCTCGGCGTGGACGATCTGCAGGTCAACCGCCTGCTGCTGCTTACCGCGGCCCAAGTAGAGGCCCGCCAGGTGCACCGCGGCATTGCGGCCGCAGAGGGTCACCGCCAGCTGATGGCGCGCCAGGCTGGCGCCGCGGCACCACAAAAAGCTGCGCAGGCTGCTGTCGGCGGCCAAGGTGGCGGTGGTGTGGGCCAGATGGGCGATGCCCTCGGGGTGTTCCTGCAGCACCAGATGCTGGAGGTGGCTGCCGGCGGCCTGCTCCAGCTGGGTGACCACGTTGAGGGCCTCGCGCAGGGCCGTCGTTTGGGGCGCCTGGGCGAGCGCACCCGGATTGCCGAAGCGCGCGACGAGCGTCGCCTCGGCGCCGGCGCCGAGCTGTAGCACCAGGCGCGGATGGCGCATCGGGGCGCCG
>JBBSTS010000037.1:0-8655 GCA_038235675.1 Myxococcota bacterium
AGCGGCGGGGAAGCGCAGGTTCTTGCCACGTCGTCACGCTCGCTGAGCCTGGCCAATCAGCGCAGCGCGCAACCAACGGATCTATCGGCATCGTCCACGAGTCGGGCTTCTAGCATTCCCGTCTCACGCGAAGCAGAGGCCCATGGTCTTCTTCGGCGTCGGGCGCGAGATCTGCACGGCAGGTTGGAGCGACTGAGCCATGCGTCGGCGAGCGAGAGGGCCATCAGGCTCTTCAGCCACGTGAGCGTCTGCATCTGCGCTGCCACGGCTCTCGCCCTGGTCGTGGGGCTAGGCGGCAGCTGGATGTCGGCGGCCTGCGTCGCCAACTTCTTGGGCGCCTGCCTGTTCGACTACGTCTACCGCACCCTGCGCGACGACCGACTGGACGAGGTGCAGGCCACGTTCGCACTGGCGAAGCTGAACCGCAGGGACGTGAAGGTCACGTCCATTGCGCCATTCGTGGAGATCTTAAAGGCGGTCGACGACAACGTCGACCTACAGGCGCAGGTTCTGGCGTTTCGGGCCGAGTTGGATGCGTCGACGAAAGAGGACTTGGACAGTTTGGGCTCTACCTTGGCTCTAGGTTTAACCTGTATGCTCAAGTTTTTGAGCAACAGGCCGAGCGAAGTGCTCGACGGCGATGCGGACCTGCAGGCCAAGCTCACAGAATCGCAGTCGCAGGTCGCAGAACTAGAAGATGAGATTAGAAAAAAGGATCTACATCACAAAAAAATCTCTGAGGATATGGGTGTTCTGCTGTCCCGCATCGATGAAATTCAACGACAGGTGGCGCAGCCCAGCAGAGAAGTATGATGAAGATTGTCTCTCATTTACACCCCGACTCTTCCATGCTTTCAGAGGCATCGACCTCCAACGGCGCCGCATCGCGTGCCGTGTCGCACCAGGGCGACGACAGCATCGACAGTTCGAGCCTGGACTTGCTGCAGCCGTCGATGTCACCGAGGCCGTGGCGCATGGACGCGCCCAACCGTTGCGATCAGAAAGGCGGCGTTAAGCCAGCGCCTAGAAGTCACCGCTGATAAATTAAACAGCCGAGTGGTTCCTGGGGCTGCACTTTACTTCGCCCACCAAGGTGGTTAGGGTTCGCCGCTGATGAGCGCTGCCGCAGAAGAACCCTTCGAATCGCCCTCGCGCGACGACCTACGAGAGGCGTGGCACGTCCTGACCGAGGCGGAGCGCGCCGAGGGTTTTCGCATCCTGCCGCGCGATCAGGCGGAAGATTTTTTTGGCGACCTCGACTCCAACGCCCAGGCCAAACTGCTTTGGGCGCTGCCGGCCAGCGAACGGCGTTCGTGGATGCGCCTGTTGCCGCCCGACGACGCGGCCGATTTGGTGCAGGCCGCTGCCGATGAGCTGCGCGAGCCGCTGCTTGCCCTGCTCGACGACCCCACCCGCAAAGAGGTGACGGCGCTGCTGGCCTATGCCGAAGACGATGCAGGCGGGCTGATGAACCCGCGCTTTGCCCGGGTGCGGCCCAACATGATCGTCGACGAGGCGATAAGCTACCTGCGCAAGCAGACCCGCGACCGCATCGAGACGATGTACTACGTCTACGTCCTCGACTCGGCCCAGCACCTCTGCGGCGTCGTCTCCTTCCGGGATCTCTTCGCCGCCCAGGGCAATCGGCTGATCTCCGACATCATGCAGACCGACCTTGTCACCGCCCACGAAGAGCTCGATCAGGAGGCACTCTCGCACCTCTTCTCGCAGCACAGTTTGGTTGCCATGCCGGTGGTCGACGGGCAAAAACGCATGAAGGGCATCGTCACCGTCGACGACATCGTCGAGGTGGTGCACGAGGAGGCCACCGAAGACATCCAAAAGTTCGGCGGCATGGAGGCACTGGACCAGCCCTACCTAGAGGTCTCGCTGCGATCGATGGTCCACAAGCGTGGCGGCTGGCTCAGCGCCCTGTTTATCGGCGAGCTCTTCACCGCCACCGCCCTGGCTTTTTTTGAGGGTGAGATAGGCAAGGCCGCGGTGCTGTCCTTGTTTATGCCGCTGATCATCAGCAGCGGCGGCAACTCAGGTTCCCAGGCCTCCACCCTGGTGATCCGCGCGATGACCCTGCACGAGGTACGCCTCAGCGACCTGTGGCGCGTCTTGCGCCGCGAGCTGCTCACCGGTCTGGCACTCGGCGGCATTTTGGGGACCCTGGGCTTTTTACGGATCATGATCTGGGGCCGGTTTTTGGGGCGCTACGGCGAGCACTACCTGCTCATTGCCCTGACCGTGGCCCTGGCGCTGGTCAACGTGGTGCTCTTCGGCACCCTCGCCGGTGCGACGCTGCCCTTCTTGCTGCGCCGCCTGGGCTTCGACCCCGCCAGCGCCTCGGGCCCCTTCGTCGCCACCCTCGTCGACGTCACCGGCCTGGTCATCTACTTTAGCGTCGCCAGCGTCGTTTTGCGCGGCACCTTGCTCTAAGGCAGAGGCTCCAGCACCACCCGCAGGATCCCAGGCAGCCCCTCGGTCAGGCGCACCAGGCAGTCCTGGGCGGTGCCGGCCGGCAGGTGTAGGTTCAGGTGGACGGTGATCGGCCCGTCGTCCTGTTGCCGCTCGTATTCCGTCTGCAGAACCTGTGCCCCCATGCCGTGCAGCTGCGCCAAAAGCGCACTGACGGGCCGCGCCTGCGCCCCCAAACAGACGGTGAGGCGCCGCGCCACCAGTGGGTCGGTCTGGGTCTCGAAGCGCCGCATGAAGGTGAGCACCAGCACCCCCATCAGGGTGCTGGCACAGCTTTCGATGACCATGCCGGCCCCTGCCGACAGGCCAATGGCCGACACCAGCCACAGCCCCGCGGCGGTGGTCAGGCCGGTGACCGTCAGGCCGGTACGAAAGATGGCGCCGCCGGCCAAGAAGCCGATGCCGCTGACCACCGAGGCGGCAATGCGCGAGGCATCCACCTCCACCGAGTCGCCGTGGACGTAGTGTTGGAAGTAGACGAAGTGGGTAGAGACGACCATGAAGGTCGCCGACGCCAGCGCCACCATGACGTGGGTGCGCAGGCCAGCCGGGCGGCCGTGCAGGTCGCGCTCATAGCCGATGATGCCGCCGAGCACGGCACCCATCAGGATGCGTGAGATCAACTCCCAGTGCTGCTCCATCGCCATGACCAACTTTAAGGCGGGTTTGCCTGGGCGATGCAAGCCAGCCTGCGCTAAAGTCGGGGCCATGCAGCCCGCCCGCAGTTTTTTTTTCGCCCTGGCCATGCTTGCCGCCTGCGGCTGCCCGCGTCGGCCGCCGCCGCGCCCCCATCTGGCGACCCTCGGCCGGGTCCTGCAACGGCCACGGCCGCTAGGGGCGGCGTTTGCGCCGCTGACGCTGGCGTGGAGCAACAGCGGCGTCCTGGCGCAGTTTTCGGGCTCGCGCCTGGCACTTCGGCTGCAGGACGTCAACGGCGGCAACGGCATGCTGGCACAGATCGACGATCGGCCGGCGCAGCGCCTGCTCACCCGTAGAGGCGAGGGGATCTACGCCGTGGCCACGGGGCTGCCCAGCGGCCTCCATCGCCTGCGCCTGGTGAAGCTTACCGAGCCAGAAATTGGCGAGGTAAGCATTCTGGGGCTAGATTGCGGCGCCGACGGCTGCCTGGCGCTGCCGCCGCCGCGGTTGAAAAAGACGCTGGAGTTCATCGGCGATTCGATCACCGCCGGCTATGGCAACGAGGGGCATGGCCCGGATTGTACCTTCTCGCCCAGCAGCCAAAACGTGAGCCTCGCGTACGGGCCCCTGACTGCGCGCGCCCTGGGAGCCGAGGCGAGCATCTTTGCCTGGTCGGGGCGCGGCGTCTGGCGCAACAACGACGGCCGTTTCACCGGCACGCTGCCAGAGCTCTACCACCGCACCCTGCCGGGGCGTGCCGACGCCTGCAGCGGCTGCAGCGAGATCGAGGCCGCCGAGGCCGAGGCCGTCGTCATCAACCTGGGCACCAACGACTTCGCCGCCAAAAACAAGGCGGTCGACGACGATGCGTTCGTGGCTGCCTATCGCGGCCTGCTCGTCGAGGTCCGCCGCCGTCAGCCGCGGGCGCTCATCCTCTGCGTGCTTGGGCCCATGCTCACCGATCTGTCGTCGGCCGGCGAGATGCAGCTCACCCACGCCCGCAAGCTCATCGCCGCAACGGTGGCCGGCGCCCAGGCCGACGGCGACGCGCGCGTCGAATTCTTCGAGTTCCCAGCTCAAAACGGCAGCCTCGGCTTCGGCTGCGACTACCACCCAAGCCTGCGCACCCACGCCGAGATGGCGCGGCGACTAAGCGACTACCTGCGCGCGCGCCTGGCGCGCCTCTAGAGGCCATCTCGAGAAGGACTCTCAAGAAAGGCGGCGCCGAGCAGCCGCCTTGCCGCCCACAGGGACCACGCCGCAACCAGTGCACCGGCCAGCAGGTCGATGAGGTAATGTTCGCCAAAAATTGGCGTGGCGAGCACCACCAGCAGACTGACCCAGGCCATCGGCCAGCGCAGCCAAGCGACAGGCCAGGTGGCCCAGGCAAACAGCAGGCTGCCGACGGTATGGAAGCTGGGAAAGCAGACCAGCCCCTCACTGTGACGCAGCGACAGGCGCATGGGCGCCTCGCCGCGAAGCCGCGTCAAGGTGACGAACCAATTCGGCTGGCCGACGGCCGAGCCAAGGTGCAGGCCGACGGGGTCGGCGACGAAAACGCCCTGTGCGGGCACGAAGAAAAAGATGAGGCTGGTCAGCGCCCCAGCAACGCCGATGGCCAAGACGACCTGAAACAGGCGGGCACGTTGGCGCGTGCAGGCCAGCACCAGCAGGACGACGACCAACTGCAGGACCCAGGCGTCGTAGGCCGTGCCCAGCAGCCGCATCAGCCACGGGTGGGCCGCCGTACCATGCAGGTAGGCCATGCCATCGAAGCCCAGGCGTGCGTCCCATGCGGCCAGAGAAGCATCGCGAAAGGCTACCTGGCGCCCCAAACGTGCCAGGGGATACTGCAGCAGGCCGCCCCACAGCATCAGCAACAGCGCCTGGGCGGCGGCGACGGCGGCGGTGGCGACCAAGGCGTCGCGGCGGCGATAGAGCCGGCCGAGGCCCGCCAGGGCGGCGCAACAGGAGAGGTAGGCCGTAAGTTCGATGCCATCGAGCTGCAGGTCGGTGGCCCAATACAACGGCGGCAGCGGCAGCGCCGCGACGGCAAGGGCGCGCCAAACGACCCGCGCCGCGGCGACACCATCGGCGTCATCCTTCTGCCGTCGCGGGAGCATGGCATTGACGCTACGCAAGGGGTTAAACAAAGTCCATGGCTTCTTTTTTGCCCCTGGAGCTGCGCTGCCGCGGCCGCAAGGTCGCCGCGTTGCGCACTGGCAACGGCCCGCGGCGACTTTTGGCCCTGCACGGCTGGCTCGACAATGCCCACAGCTTCGCGCCTCTGGCGCCGCTGCTGCGGGGGGTGGAGCTGGTGGCGGTGGACCTGCCGGGCCACGGCCGCTCCGAGCACCGCAGCGGCGACGCATCTTACGATTTTTTGGCGTGGGTCGGCGACGTGTTGGAGCTTGCCGACGAGCTGGAATGGAAACGCTTCGTCCTGATGGGCCACTCGATGGGCGCCGGCATCGCCAGCCTGGTGGCCGGCGTCGCCCCCGAACGCCTCGAGGCCCTGATCCTGCTCGACGGCCTGGGTCCGCTGGCCGGCGACCCGGCCGAGGGCCCCGCACGACTGCGCCACCATCAACAGCAGCTGCGTCGGCTGCGGCAGAGCCAGGCGCCAGTCCACGCCGACATGGGCGCCCTGGTGCGGCGCATGCAAGCGGCCGTGCCGCTGTTGTCGGCCGCCAGCGCCGCCCTGCTGCTGCAGCGCGGGGCGGTGGCGCAGCCGACGGCGGCCCTACCACAGGGCGTCGCCACCTCCTACGATGGCCGCCTGCGGGCAACCTCCGCGGCGCGCCTGTCCGAGGCGCAGGTGGTGGCTTTTTTGCAGGCCATCGTCGCTCCCACCCTGCTGGTGCGGCCGCGCCAGGGCGCGCCCTACGCCGGGATCCAGCTGGAGGGCCGCCTGCAGGCGGTCGCCGGACTTCAGACGGCCTCGGTGCCCGGCGGCCACCATGCGCACATGGACGAGCCTGCGCCCATCGCCGCGGCAATCGACGCTTTTTTACGGCCGCTGCCGACGTAGCCCTAACTCAGGCGCGCCAGGGCCGCCTGCAACTCTTGCTGTCGTTGCTGCGCCGTCGCCAGGTCCTGACGCTTCTGCGCCACCAACTCCGCCGGCGCACGGGCGACGAAGCGCTCGCTGCCCAGCTGTTGGCCGAGCTTGCCCAGGTCACTGGTGCAGCGGTCGATTTCCCGCTGTAGACGGCCGCGCTCGGCCGCCAGGTCCACCAGTCCGCTCAGCGGCACCCACATCTGCTCGCCCTCCACGGCGAGGAAGGCGGCCTGCGACGGCGGCGTCGGCCCCAGCGGTCGCAGTTGGGCCCTGGCCATCCCCGCCAGCAGGGCAGCATGCGGCTGCAGCCGACGCGAGCCTGCAGAGGTGAGATTGGCCACCACTTCCATAGTTTGATTTTGCGGCAGGGAGTAGTCGGCGCGCAGTCGGCGCAGGCCGTAGACGAAACCCTGGACGAAGCGAACCTCCGCGAGGGCCGCGGCATCTTCGGCCAATTCCTGCTGCCGCGGAAAAGGGGCCGCCAAGATAGAGGCCTGGCCGGCGACGTGCCCCGGCAGCTTCTGCCACATTTCCTCCGCCAAGAACGGCATGAAGGGCTCCAACAGGCGACAGACGACGTCGAAGGCGCGCACCAAGGTGCGCCAGGTCGTGCGCCGAGCAGAGAGGTCGTCGCCAGCGAAGACCGTCTTGCTCATCTCGATGTAGTTGTCGCAGAGCTCCTCCCAGACGAAGGCGTAAAGGGCAGCGGTTGCGTCGCTGAAGCGGTAGGCGTCCAGCGCCTCGCGCACCGCTTCGGTGGCCTCACCCAGCCGGGCGACGATCCAACGGTCGTAGATCGACGGCGGGGCCCCTTCACCCTCGGGCTGGGCGTTGAGGTGCATGAAGCGAAAGGCTTGCCACAGCTTGTTGACGAACTTTTGGTAGCCCGCGGCGCGCTGTTCGTCCCAGCGCACGTCGCGGCCCTGGCCGGCGAAGGCTGCCAGGGTGAAGCGAAAGGCGTCGACGCCGTAGGCGTCGATCATGCTGAGCGGGTCGACGACGTTGCCTTTGCTCTTGCTCATCTTTTCGCCGCTTTTGTCGCGGATCAGGGCGTGGATGTAGATGTCGGCAAAGGGCGGCTGCCCCATCAGGTGCTGCCCCATCATCATCATCCGCGCCACCCAGAAGAAGATGATGTCGAAGCCGGTGATCAACACCGCAGAGGGATAGTAGCGCGCCAGATCGGCGTCCTGGTCGGGCCATCCCAGGGTGCTAAAAGGCCACAGCGCCGAGCTGAACCAGGTGTCGAGGATGTCCTCTTCCTGATGGATGTCGCTGCCGCCGCAGCCGCTGCAGGCCGCGGGGGTGGCGCGATCGACAGTGAGGGCCGCACAGGCGCGGCAGTGCCAAGCGGGAATGCGGTGGCCCCACCATAGTTGCCGCGAGATACACCAGTCGTGGATGTCGACCAGCCAGGCGAAGTAGGTGTTGCGCCAGCTGGCAGGATAGAAGCGGGTGGCGCCCTGATGCACCGCCGCCAGCGCTGGCGTCCGCAGCGGCCGAGTACGCACGAACCACTGCCACGAGAGCAGCGGTTCGAGCACCGCGCCGGAGCGCTCCGAGCGTCCCAGCCGCAGGCGATGGGGGCTGCTGCCGCGCCCTAGGCCCATGGCCTCGAGCCGTTCTTTGACCGCCTGTCGCGCTTTCTGAGCGCTGAGGCCGACGAAACTTCCTGCCGCGGCGTTGAGGCGCCCGTCGCGCTCCAAGATGTTGACCTTCTTCAGGCCGTGGCGCTCGCCGACGGCAAAGTCGTCGAAACTGTGCCCTGGGGTCACCTTGACCGCGCCGGTGCCGAAGGCTGGGTCCACCAGCTGCGCGTCGGCGACGATCCGCAAAGGACCGTGGTCCACGAAGGGGTGGCGCAAGGTCTTACCGATCATCTTTTGATAGCGCGGGTCGTCTGGGTGCACGGCGACGGCGGTGTCGCCCAGCATGGTCTCGACGCGGGTGGTGGCCACGACGATTTCGCCGCTGCCGTCGCTCAGGGGGTAGGCGAAGCGGTAGAGCTCACTGGCGACGTTTTCTTCGTAGCGTACCTCGAGGTCGGAGACGGTGGTCTGCGACACCGGATCCCAATTCACCAGCTTCTCGGCGCGGTAGATCAGGCCGTCTTCGTAAAGGCGTACGAAGGCCTCGCGCACCGCCGCGCTGCGTGGCGCATCCATGGTGAAGCGCTGCCGCTGCCAGTCCGCGGCGATCCCCAAGCGCCGCTGCTGGTCAACGATGCGCTGCTGCACCTGCTCTTTAAACTCCCAGGCACGGGTCAAAAAGGCTTCGCGCCCCAGCATCTGGCGGCTGCTCTTCTGCGCCCGCAGCTCGCGCTCGAGCACCCAGTGGACGGCGATGCTGGCATGGTCGACGCCGGGGACCCACAGAACGTTGAAACCGTCCATCTTTTTATAGCGCACCAAGATGTCTTGCAGCGTGTTGTTGAGCGCGTGGCCCATGTGCAGGCTGCCAGTGACGTTCGG
>JBBSTS010000038.1:0-8655 GCA_038235675.1 Myxococcota bacterium
CAACCCGCCGTCGGGCGCGACGATGTCGCGCGCCCCCTCCATCCCCAGCGGCAAGATCGGCAGCTGCGCCGCCATTGCCAGGTGAAATGCACCGCGCTTGAAGGGTCGCATCTGCCCATCGAGCGAGCGCGTCCCCTCCGGAAAGACCACCAGCGACCACCCTCGCGGCAGCCGCTTGAGGCCTTCCCGCAGCTTCTGCAGCGCCTGGCGCGGCTTGCTGCGGTCGATGAGGACGGCGCCTCCCAGGCCGAAGGCCCAGCCCCACAGCGGCACCCACAGCAGCTCACGTTTGGCGACGAAGCGCACCTGGCGCGGCAGCAGGGCGGGCAAAAAGACGACGTCGATGAGGCTTTGATGGTTGCTAATGAAGACGGCCGGGCCGGACTGCAAGTTTTGTAGCCCCGAGACGTGCAGGCGGACGTCGACCAGCCAGAGGGTGAGGCGGGCCCAGGGCTGGGCGATGAGCAGCCACATACGTTTCGGCCCGATGAGCAAGCACAGGACACAGCCGACCAGGCCAGCGATCAGGGCCAGGCACCAGGCGAGCAAAAAACGTGACCCCACCTCCAGGTTGCGCCATAGGCGGTGCCACAGGCCGACGTTGTTTGACCGTCGCAAGCGTGGGAGAGTTTGCAGCGGTGAGCGCTCGACCCTCAACGTTGCACCTGATCGGCCGCGTCGCCCTGGCCATGGTGTGTGTGTGCAGCCCTGCCGCCGTACGCGCCGAGCCGCGGCTGCTGAGCCTGCGGCTGCAGGGTTCGCTGGAGGCGAGCCTGACCGCCAGCGACCCGGCGCAGGGACCAGGGCTCGCGGCACAGGTCGCCCGCCTGCTGCGCTGGTGCGGCAGCCTCCGCAAGAACGTCCATCGTAACGACCATCTTAGCCTGCTCTTTGCCCACACACCACCGCCTACGGCCGCCCCCAGCAGCGCCGCAGGAAGCGAGCTGTTGGCGCTCCACTATATGGGCCAGCAGCTCCGCCTGCGGGCCTACCGCTTCGTCGGCGACGACGGCATCGCGCGTTACTACACCGCCAACGGCCGGCGGGTCGAGCCGCGCCTACTCAACCCGCCGGTACCACGCTACGTCCAGATCACCGACGTGGTGCAGCGCCGCGGCCGCGGCGGGCAACGGCGCCATCAAGGGATCGATCTGAAGGCGCCGCAGGGCGAGCGAGTCCAGAGCCCCTTCGCGGGCACCGTTCGGCGGCTGAACTGGGGCCGTCGGCACAACGGCCGCTGCATCGAGGTGGCCTACGCCGACGGGCGCCTGGGGCGCTTTTTGCACCTCGCGAGCGTGGCCCCGGCGGTGCGGCCGGGGGCGACGTTGGCCGCCGGCAGCCTCGTGGGCACCGTCGGCAGCCGCGGCCACTCCGGCGCGCCCCACCTACATTATGAAGTGTGGGCCAGGGGCCAGGCGGTCGAGCCGCTGCGGGCGAGCGGCCACGGCCAGAGCAAGGCACAGCTCGGACCGCGCGAGTGCCGCGCCTTCGCCGCCCAACGCGCCGCCTACGACCGCGCACTGCAGGGCCCGCTGCTGCCGGCCTGGGCGCGCGACGCGTAAAGGCGAGTGGAAAGCACTCTGTCTGTAGAAGTTGTCAACGCTGCGCGCATCAGGCAGATCTGGTGCGGTTAGGGGACGTCGATGACTGCAGCACAGATGAGCTTCCTGGCCATTTTGAGCGGCAGCTTCTTGCTGCTGCTCAGCGAGCGCCTGCGCACCGACGTGGTCGGGGTGATGATCATCGTCGCTCTGTACGCCAGCGGCGTGCTGACCTCGGAGCAGGCCCTCAGCGGCTTTTCCAGCGAACCGGCGATCACCCTGGCGGCGGTCTTCGTCCTCGGCGGCGCCTTTCACCAGGCAGGGGTGTCGCGGCTCATCGGCGCCTGGGTGGGAAAGCTGGCGGGCCAGTCGGCCACCCGCATCCTCGCGGTGATCATGCCCGCGGTGGCGCTGATGTCGGCCTTTACCCACCACGTCACCACCACCGCCGTGATGATGCCCATCACCCTCGACTTGGCCCACAAGCGCAACGTGCCGGCCTCGAAGCTGCTGATGCCGCTCGCCTTCAGCGCTTCTTTGGGGACTACCGCCACCATCATCGGCGCACCTGCCTTTCTTATTGCCGACGATGTGCTGCGCCAGGCCGGCCGGCCGGGCCTGCAGATCTTCTCCATCGCCCCCATCGGCATCACCCTCGTTTTGCTGTCGATGGTTTACATGATGACGCTGGGGCGCTGGCTGCTGCCGTCGCTGCATGCCAGCGAGGCCGACCCCACCCGCTTTCGCCTCGACCGCTACTTCACCGAGCTGAAGGTCGTCGCTGGCTCGCCTTTTTGCGGCCGCCGCATCGCCGAGGTGGAGGCCAACCCGCGCTACGCCTTCGAGGTGGTCGGCTGGATGCGTGACCAACGGCCGCAGCCGCGCCCGTTTGGCAACCAACCCCTGCAGGAAGAAGACGTCCTGCTGATCCGGACCACCCCCGAAGAGATCGTCTCGATGCAGGCCGAGGCGGGTGTGACCCTGCAGCCGGTGGCCAAGTACGGCAGCACCGCCGCCCATGCTCCCAGCCTGGAGGCAGAGAACAACCTGCTGGTGCAGGCGGTGGTGGCGCCGGACGCCGTGTTGCTGGGACGCAGCGTCGGCGAGCTGGCCTTCAAGGAGCGCTACGGGGCCATCGTCGTTGGCCTCTGGCGCCGCGATGGGTGGCTGCACCAGCGCCTGGCGCGGATCAAGCTACAGGCCGGCGACGTCTTGGTGCTGCAGAGCAGCGCCGCCGCCCTCGCACGCATCGCCCAAGACCGCTCGTTTTTGCTGCTCATGCCAATGGAGGGCGAGCGGCGCGTGCGCGGCAAGGCGGGCACCGCCGGCCTGATCATGTTCGGCGCCATCACCCTGGCGGCCACCAAGACCATGCACGTGGAGATGGCCAGCCTCAGCGGCGCGTTGATGGTGGTACTCACCGGCTGCATCAGCATGCGCCAGGCCTACCGCAGCATCGACACCCGCATCTTCGTCTTCATCGCCGGCGCCATTCCTTTGGGGGTGGCGATGAAGCAGACCGGCGCTGCCGATTTGGGGGCGGCGGCCCTGCAAGGAAGCCTCGCCAACCTCCCTCCCTCCTTGGTGCTGACTTTGTTGTTCTGGCTGGTGGCCATCGCCACCCAGTTCATGTCCGACGCCGGCACCACGGCCATCTTCGCACCGGTGGCGGTGGCGGTGGCGCAGCGCCTCGGGCATCCACCGGAGCCCTACGCCGTCACCGTGGCAATGGCGGCGGTGGCGGCCTTTCTTACCCCCATCGGCCACCACGGCAATCTGCTCGTCTACGGCCCGGGTCGCTACCGCTTCGTCGACTTCGTCAAGGTGGGAACGCCGATGACCGCCCTGATCTGCGTCGTGGTCGTGTGGATGGCGCCGCGGATGTGGCCTTGCAATGGATGATCCTCCGCTGCTATCCCTCGGGGCTTCATCACGCTACTTTATCGAGGGACACCGCATGAAAAACCATCGTCTGGCAGTATTTGGGATCCACGCCGCAGCCACGTTCATGATGGCCTGCGCCTGCACCCGCAGCGTCCCCAGCGGCGCTGCCCCCACCGAAGGCGACGCCAAGGCCGTGGTCGCCAGCGTCAACAGCCGCAACATCACCCTCGGCGAGCTCGACGAGCACCTCAGCGCGCAGCTGCGTGAGCTCGACGAGCAACGCTATCAGACCCGCGCTCAGGGCCTCGAGCAGCTGATCAGCAAGGAGCTGCTGCACGATGCGGCGGTCAAAGCCAAGCTCAGCGACGAAGACCTACTCAAACGCGAGGTGGATGCCAAGGTGGCCGAGCCGTCGGCGACGGAGGTCAAAGAGTTCTTCGAAAAGAACGCCGCCAACCTGCCGCCAAACTCCAAGCTCGAGGAGTACCGCGAGAAGATAGTCCAGTTCCTCGGCCGCAAAGCGCACAGCACCCGGGCGCAGGCCTATTTCGCCGAGCTGCGCAAAGATGCCCAGGTCGACATCAGCCTGGCGCCGCCGCCCAAGCCGCGGTTCAACGTCGAGGCCAAGGGCCCGTCACGCGGCGCCGAGAACGCCAAGGTCACCATCGTCGAGTGGTCGGACTTCGAGTGCCAGTACTGCCAAAAGGGCGCCAACATCGCCGAGCAGGTGCTGCAGCGCTACCCCGGCAAAGTTCGCCTGGTGTTCCGCAACTTCCCGCTTACCTTCCACGCCCATGCCCGCAAGGCCGCCGAGGCCGCCCTGTGCGCCGAGGACCAGGGCAAGTTCTGGGCCCTGCACGACGCCATGTTTGCCGACCAGTCCAAGCTGGCGGTCGACGACCTGAAGGCAACCGCAGCCAAGCTGGGCATGGACAAAGACAAGTTCAACGCCTGCCTCGACGGCGGCGACAAAGCCAAGGTGGTCGAGGCCGACATGGAGGCGGCCGAAAAGGTGGGCGTCTCCGGGACCCCCGCCTACTTCGTCAATGGCATGATGCTCTCGGGCGCCCAGCGGGTCGAAGAGTTTAGTCGGCTGATCGACAGCGAGCTCAAATAGCGAAAAAGATGGCGAGTGGTTGAAGCCATGCCATCTTGAGGCATGGAATTCGACCTCATCGTCCTGGGCTCCGGGCCCGCCGGCGAGAAGGGGGCGGCACAGGCGGCGCAATTAGGTAAACGCGTCGCCATCGTCGAATCCTTCAAAGCCGGCGGTGCCTGTGTCCACACCGGCACCATCCCCTCCAAGACGCTGCGCGAAAGCGCCCTCTACCTCTCCGGGCTGCACTCTCGCGGCCTATACGGGGTAAATTACCTGGTCAAGCGCGACATCTCCGCCCAGGACCTCATGTATCGACGGCGCCACGTCGTCGCCCGCGAGCTCGAGCGCATCAACCGAAACCTCGACCGCAACCGCATCACCCAATACGTCGGCACCGGCCACCTTCTCGACAAGAACACGGTGGAGGTGCGCCACGCCGACGAGTCCGTCACCCTCACCGCACCAATCTTGCTCATCGCCACCGGCAGCCACCCCAACCGCCCCGCCGACATGCCCTTCGAGCTGCCACAGGTGCTCGACAGCGACACCATCCTCAACCTCGAGGCCATTCCACGCTCGTTGTGCATCGTCGGCGCCGGGGTGATTGGCTGCGAGTACGCCACCATGTTTGCCGCCATCGGCATCCGCGTCGTCCTGCTCGACAACGCCCCGACTTTTCTCTCCAACATTGACCGCGAGATTGCCGAACACCTGCTGCAGCAGATGATGAAGCTGGGCGTCTCGGTGATGCTGCGTCAGAAGGTCAGCAAAGTGGAAGGCACCCCCAATCAGGGGGTGAAAGTCACCCTCGCCGAGGACTCTGACCTCGAGGTGGACGCGGTGTTCATTGCCGCCGGTCGCCAGGGCAACACCGCCGGCATTGGCCTCGAGAAGGTGGGCCTGACGCCCAACAAGCGCGGCAACCTCGAGGTCAACGCCTCCTATCAAACCACCGTCCCCAACATCTATGCTGCCGGCGACGTGGTGGGCTTCCCAGCGCTTGCCAGCGCCAGCATGGAGCAGGGTCGGGTGGCGATGCTGCACGCCTTCGACCCCAACTACCGTGACCGGGTGGCGCTGCCCCAGCCCTTCGCCATCTATACCATTCCCGAGCTGTCCTCGGTGGGCGAAACCGAGGAGAGCTGCAAGAAGCAGGGGATCCCGTACGAGGTGGGCCGAGCCCGCTACATCGACAACGCCCGCGGCGAGATCATCGGCGACGACTCGGGGCTGGTCAAATTGCTCTTCCACCCCGTCAGCCTCAAGCTGCTGGGCGTCCACGTCCTGGGCGAGCGTGCCAGCGAGCTCATACACCTTGGCCAGGCCTGTTTGAGCTTTGGCGCCAGCATCGACTACCTCGAGCAGGCGGTGTTCAACTACCCCACCCTGTCAGAAACCTACAAGGCAGCCGCTTTCGACGGCCTCGCCCAGTTGGCGCGGCGGACGCCCGGCGCCAATGCAGGACGCCGCGAGGCGACGATCCCCGCCTCCTCTTCGCGGCCGATCTTAGCTCAGTAGGCCAACGAGGGTTCCGCTCATGCAGGTGGAAAGGGCCCCACCCACGAGCGAGCGGCTGCTCATGGCAATGATCTCGGCACGGCGCTCCGGCACCATGGTGCCGATGCCGCCGATGAGAATGCCGATGCTGCCAAGGTTGGCGAAGCCGCACAGCGCATAGGTGAGGATCAGCCGGCCGTGGTCGCCCAAAGCTCCCGGGGCCAGCTGCGCCAAATCACGAAAGGCCAACACCTCGTTGAGGGCCAGCTTGGTGCCCAGCAGCCTGCCGGCCGTGAGGGCCTCTTCCCAGGGTACACCCATGCCCAAGGCAACCGGCGACAGCGCCCACCCGAGCATGCGCTGCAGGCTCAGCGGCGCGCCGAACGCCCACACCAGACCGAGGCCGGCGTTGAGCAAGAAGACCAGCGCCAGGCTGACGATGAGCATGGGAATGATGTTTAGATACATCTGCATGCCGTCGGCGGCACCGCGCGAGACGGCATCCATGCCGTTGGCGAAGCGATAGGGGACGTTCAAATCGCCGGCGGTCTGCTTGTCGTCCGGGGGGACCAAGAGGCGCGCCATCGCCACCGCCGCGGGGACGCTGATGCATGAAGCGGTGAGGATGTGGCGGCCTGCGTCGTCGAGGACCGAGGCGAGGATGCTGGAGTAGATTGCCATCACCGCGGCCGAAGTGGTCGCCATGCCCAAGGTCATGACGCAAAACAGCTCGTGGCGCGAGAGCTTCCCCAAGTAGGGGCGGATCAGCAAGGGCGCTTCGGTCATGCCCAAAAACACCTTGGCGGCGGCGCAGACGCCCAGGGCGCCGCCAATTCCCAGCGTGTAGCGCATCACCACCGCGCTACCACGCACGATCCATGGGAGGATCTGCCAGTAGAACAGCAGCATCGATAGGGCGCTGACGACCATTACCATCGGCAGGGCCTGAAAGGCGAAAACGAAGGTGGACTTTGTCGCCGTGACGGCAAAAGGAATGTCGTCGAGGTTGCCCGAGCCGACGTAGCCGAAGACGAAGCGGGTGCCCTCCTCGGTGGCCTCTTTAATTTTACCGATGCCGCCGGCGAGCCACTCGAAGGCGTGGCGGACGGGCTCGAAGCGTAACATCGTCGCCGCCAGCACCGCCTGCACCCCCAACGCGACGCCCACCGGACGCCACTTGATGCTGCTGCGCGCCTCGCTCAGCAGCCAGCCAATGGCGACGAATGCCACAATGCCCAACAGGGCAGGCAGATGGGGGGGGAGGCTTGACATGCGGACGCTCTAGCCGGCCCAGCCGAGCCTGTCAATCAACCGTTATTTTCACACAAAGCGGAAATACGCTCTACGATGGTCGTCGATGTCCTCCATCAAGACCTTCCTCGAGCCGTGGCTGGCGCAGGCGCAGGCCATGCAAGCCAGCGACCTTCACCTTGAGCCTGGGCTCCCTATGGCCGTGCGCTGCCGGGGTGAGCTGCAGATGCTCGGGGAGCCGGTGACGCAGCAGGATCTGGCCGCCATCGCCGAGGAGCTCATCGGCGACGAGATGTGGCCCGACTTCTGCCAGCGACAGTCCTTCGACCTGTCGCGCGACCTCGGCGGCTGTCGCTGCCGCGTCAACATACTGTGCAGCAGCCGCGGCATCGGCATGGCGGTGCGGCTGCTGCCTACCGAGCGGGCCACCTTGGCCCGCCTCAACCTGCACCCCGACCTAGGCAAACTGGCCGATCGTGACAGCGGCCTCATCCTCGTGAGCGGCGCCACCGGCACCGGAAAGTCGTCGACCCTGGCCGCCATGTTGCACCACATCGACCAGATCGCGACCCGCCACATCGTCACCATCGAAGCGCCCATCGAATACAGCTTCGCCGGCACACGCTCGTTTTTTCGTCAGCGCGAGGTGGGCCGCGACACCCCCTCCTTCGAGCAAGCCCTGATGGATGCGCTGCGTGAGGATCCCGATGTCCTGATGGTCGGCGAGATGCGCGATCCCACCACCATGCGCCTGACGTTGGGGGCCGCCGAAACCGGCCACCTCGTCCTGACCACCCTACACGCTGCCACCTGTGTCGAGGCCCTGCAGCGGCTGGTGACCGCTTTCGCCGCCGAGATCCAGCCGAGCGTCTGCGCGCAGCTGGCCGATGCCTTGGTGGCGGTTGTCAGTCAGCGGCTGATCTATCGCGCCGACCTCGGCATCTCCGTGCCCGAGCTGGAAATTTTGGTGGCCAACAATGGCGTGCGCAGCATCCTGCGCGCCGGACAGCTCTTCAAACTGGTGACCGCACTGGAAACCGGCGGCCAAGACGGCAGTTTCACCTATGCGCGCTACCGCGACTACCTCGCCCACCGCAAAGATTTTTACGGCCGGCCGCAGACGCCAACGGCGAGCAGACAGCAAGAACTGCCTCGTGCTTAGCAGCGCCGACGCGGATCTGGCCCAGCTCTACTTGGCCTGGACAACGGCGGCCGGGCTGCTCTGCATCACCCTGGGCTCGCTCGTCGGACTGCGCCAGAGTCGTGGGCGCGGGGCGGGGGGGGTGGGGCGGGGGGGGGGACGCGACCCAAAGGGGGAAGCGCTGGGGGCGCACCCCCACAAAGCCCACACCGACAACGGCACGAAAAAATTTTTTTTTAAAC
>JBBSTS010000039.1:0-8646 GCA_038235675.1 Myxococcota bacterium
GACCGCGAAATAAAAACCACCCGCGCCTTATTCCCATCCGCCGCCCCAATAACCCCCTCTTGCTCCATCCTATCCACCATTCGCGCCGAGCGATTGTAGCCTATCCGCAACCGACGTTGAATCAACGACACGGACACCTGCTGCACCTCCGCCACCACCGCCACGGCCTGGTCGTACATGTCGTCGGAGAAGTCTTCTGGCGGCGGCCCGACGCCCTCCTCCAAATCGTCGCGCGGCTCGAGGATGGTGGGGTCGTAGTTTGGCGTCCCCTGCGCCTTCAAAAAAGCCACCGCCCGGCCAATCTCTTCCTCGCTGACGTAGGCGCCGTGCACCCGCACCAGGCCGCCGACGCCGGGAGACAAAAAGAGCATGTCGCCGCGTCCGAGCAGGTGCTCGGCGCCGTTGCCGTCGATGATTGTGCGGGAGTCGTGGCGCGAGGCCACCTGAAAGGCGATGCGGGTGGGGAAATTGGCCTTGATGACGCCGGTGAGGACATCGACGGAGGGGCGCTGGGTGGCCAAAATGAGGTGGATCCCGGCGGCACGGGCCATCTGCGCCAGGCGCATGATCGACGTCTCTACCTCACGGGAGGCAACCATCATCAGGTCCGCCAGCTCGTCGACGATCACCAAGAGATAGGGCATGGGCTCACATGCCTCGCCCTGGCTCGCACTGCCTTCGGGGCTCGGGCGGTGCAACGGAGCACCGCGGGCGCTGGCGGCGCGCACCTTGGCGTTGTAGCCGTCGATGCTGCGGGCACCGGTCTCGGAGAGGATTTCGTAGCGCCGCTCCATCTCCTCCACCGCCCAGCGCAGTGCCAGCGCCGCCTTCTTGGGATCGGTGACCACGGGCAGCAACAGGTGGGGGATGCCGTCGTAGACGCTCAGCTCGAGCATTTTGGGGTCGACCATGATCATCCGCACGTCGGCCGGGGTGCAGGCAAACAGCAGGCTCATGATCATCGCGTTGACCGAGACGCTTTTGCCGGCGCCGGTGGCCCCGGCCACCAGGAGGTGGGGCATGTTGGCCATGTTGGCGACGTAAGGGGCGCCCTCGATGTCCTTGCCCAGCGCCAGGGTCAACTTGCCGGCGGCACCAGAGAAGGCCTCGCTGGCCACGATCTCCTTGAGGAAAACGGTCTCGCGCTGCTCATTGGGGATCTCGATCCCCACCGCCCCCTTGCCGGGGATGGGGGCGACGATGCGCACCCGCATCGCCGCCATGCTCATGGCCAGATCGTCGGCCAGGCTGGCGATCTTGGAGAGTTTGATCCCCGGTCCGGGCACGTATTCGTAAAGGGTGACCACTGGGCCGGGGCGGATCTCGCGGACGTAGCCGTCGATGCCATAGTCTTTGAGGGTCTTGGTCAGGCGGGTGGCGTTGGCGCGCAGCTGCTCAGGATCGATGGGGGCCCGCTTGCTCACCCGGAAGTCGAGCAGCGAGGTGGGCGGCAGGCTAAACGTGCGTGGCCCGGCGGTGGATGGGCGAGGCAGCGCGTCTCTTTGGGCGAGGCGGGCGGCCAGATCAGGCGGCAGGGCGTGCTGGGCCTCGACGATCTGCGGGCCATCGAGGGCCTTCTTCAGCGCCTGCGGCACGGCGGTGGCCGGAGGCGCGGCGAGCGGTGCTGCGACCGCGGCCGCGGTGGGAGATGCCGCCGCGGCACTGTAGGCGGCGGGCGCCAAAGCAGGGTGCGGCGCGCTGCGGCTTGGGGCGTCGTCTCCCTCCTGCGGCGGCGCTTCGGGGTGGCCCGCAGCGGCGAGGGCAGCCGGCGGCAGGGCGCGGCGCCCCGGATCGCCGCCGGCGGCGGCGCCCAGCAGCGGCGCCGGCCCTACTTGGGCGACGGCGGGGATCGCCGCCTGCCGCGGTGCCTTTGTGGGTTCCTGACGGCCTGCCGCCAGCGGCAGCGGCCGGCGGCGACGCCGACGCGATGCCAGCCGACGTAGGCCACCGGCGCTCAGGGCGCGCAGACGCCGCAGGCCGTGGGCGCCCAGGTGCCAGGAGCGGCGGCCCATGGGCTGCAGGTGCTGGCCGGTCGCCATGACGAGCTGCAGGCCGCGGCCACCGAGGCGCAGCAGCGACCCCTGCGCGGTCAACGCCAAAGCCGTCAGCGCCAGGCTCACCGCCACCACCAGGGCGCCGATGCGGGCGAGGTGCTCGACCAAGAAAGGACCGAGCAAGACCCCAGGAATGCCGCCGGCCGGATAACTGGCGATGTAGGGACCCAGCAGGAGGTAGGCCAAGGTGTCGATCGCCACCACCATCAGCACCATGCCGCCCGCCTCACGCAGCGCCGGGAGGATGCGGCGGCCCAAAAAAGCGCGCCAGCCCGCCACCAGAAGGCCCAAGCCCAGGGCATAGGCGCCGAGGCCCAAGATCTGCAGCAGGTTGTCGGCCCACCGGGCGCCGCTGGGGCCGACCCAGTTGCCCGCAGGGTGGCCCTCGCGCAGCAGGTCGCGCGGCGCATAGCTGAGCAGTGCCAGCAGGGTGAGGACGCCGCCGCAGAGCAGCAAAACGGCAGGGACCTCGCGCTGGGGGGCGGAAGCGGCGCGTCGTGGCGCGGCATGACGAGGCGCAGCAGGCATAGAAGAGTGTTGGCGTGAAGCGTCAGGTGGGTCAACCCACATGGGCCGGTTTGCCTTGACAGCCCAAGCGGCACCCCCCTATATCGTGTGTCGCACCTGGGGCGATCCTCGTCGGGTGAAAGGGTCTAAATCGCTATGAGAATATACCGTAAGGTCATCCCCAAGATTGCCAAAGACGTCGTGCGTACGCTCTTGACGCACCGGGCAATCGAGGTCGAGGATGGTCGCCGCGACGAGGCGGAGCTGGACCTGGCCGGCGTGCTGGTCGCCTACCTCAACGACCTCGACAAGATCACCAGCGATGCCCATGATGCCATGCAGCGTCACGGCCTCGCCGCCAACAACCTCGGCCGCATTAAACGCTCGCTGGCCGAGAGCCGCCAGGTGGTCGTCGGCGAAGGCGCCGTCGATTTCGTCATCGACCGCATCATCGAGGGCCTCTTCGGCTCCAAAAACATCGAGGAGGTCTTCGCCGAGGACGCCGAGCTGCGCCAGATGGTGCAGGACAGCCTGGGCAAATACCTGGGCGTCGACGAGGAGCTGGACCGCGAGGTGCGCGGCCGCCTCAAAAATCTACGCGAAGGCACCGCCGAGTGGGAGGTCGAGTACAGCCGCCTCATCGACCGCATGCGCCAGCACAGCGTTGCCCAGTAGGGCTCAGCGTGGCAGATAGTGGGCGGCAAAGGCGGCCCATTCCCCGTCGGTCACCGCGCCGGTCATGTGATTGGACATGATATCGGTGTAGTCTAAGTGCAGCAGGTAGCGGCAATGCTCCGCCTGCCATTCGACGTGGTAGCGATCTGCCAACCCCAGCACGTGGCCAAACTCGTGGGCGATGGTGCGCAGGGTGGTGAGCGGATGTAGGGCCAGCTCACGCCGCTGTGGGTCGACGTGGTCGCGACCGTCGACGCTGGTGCCCACCACCAGACGGTAGGCCTCGGGATGGGCGGTGGCATCGGTCCACAAGATGCGCACCGCATGGCCCTTGGTCGGCGCGCTCCACACCGACGTCAACATCTTGGCGACCTCCTGCTTCACCTCCTCAAAGTCGCCGGCCTGCAGCGGCACCACCCAGGCGCCGTCGGCGAAGTAGACGGTGGGATTGGGCACGAAGAGGTCGCTCTGATGGCCGCCGCGGCCAAGCAAGCGCCGGGCGTCCTCGATGATCAGCGCATAGGCAACCTCGAGCGCCGCCTGGAGAATTTCGGCACGCTCGGCGAGGTCGCCGGTGGGCAGCGAAAAGTCGTCGACCAAGCGAAAAAGTTCTGGCCAACCGCGCTCGAAGACGTGGGCGCCGCCGCTGCCAGGCGGCACCGGCAGCGGCGCGGCGCCATAGCCCGTCTCCAACAGGTCGATGGGGCCCAGGCGCTGGGTTTCCTCGAAGAGCGACTCCGTCCGGGTGAGGCGCAAAAGCGAGCGTGGGCCACTGTATTCCATCAGGGTGGCGGCGGCCTGACGCTGGGCCGCCGCCAGCAGGTGATCACAGGGCTGCGCCTCGGGCAGCGCTTGCAACACCTCCACAAGCGCCGTCAGCGGCTGGCGGGCGATGGCGCCTGCGTTGTCGGTCCGCAAGGCTGCGCTGGCGGCGGCAACTTCGGCGCCCGTCGGCGGCGGCAACGTCGACGTCCACAACGCAGTGGCCAAGGCCCAACTCGACAGCATGGAGCAAATGTTGCACCTGCGCCTGGCAGCGGTCAACGGCCACATTTTCTGTTGCACCGCACTCGCGTTTGGAAGCACCCTTTTGGCGCAGGCAAATTCTCTGCAGCCCGGAGGCACTTTTGAAGTTCGAAGAGACGCTCTTAGAAGGCACCTTAGAGGAACGCTCCCAGCCCTTTCATGCCCGCATTCGGTTGCGCTCGGGCGAGCGGATCATCGCCCACTGCGCCAACCCGGGAAGCATGCAGGGCTGCTCGGCCCCCGGCAGCCGCGTCCTGCTGTCGGTGCAGCGCAACGTCCGCCGCCGCCACGCCCACCAGCTGGAGATCATCTACGCCGGCAAGGTGGCCGTGGGGATCCACAGCGGCCGCCCCACCACCGTCCTCATCGAATCGATCCGTCAGGGAAAAATTTCGGAGGTGGCAGGCTACGCCACCCTGCGCCGCGAAGTGCAGGTGCCCAAGGTCAGCTGCGTCGACCTGCTCCTTGAAGGGAACGGCCTGCGCCCCTGCAAAATTGTCGCCAAGAGCGTCACCCTCGCCCAGCAGCAGGTGGGCACCTATCCCGATGCCCTCATGCCGCAGGCCTACACCGAGCTGGCGGAGCTGACCGATCTGGTGCGCGAGGGCTGCCGGGCGATGATCTTCTTGCTCGCCCAGCGCAACGACGTCGAGAGCCTGCGACCCGCCGATGCCATTCATCCGGAGTACGGCCAAGCCTTCCGCGACGCCATCTTGCGTGGCGTCGAGGTGGTCGGCTACCGCGCCAAGGTCACCCGCAAGGGAATTGAGTTGGACAAACGGCTGCCGGTGGATCTAGCGCTTTAGAGTCCTTCTCGGACCTAAGCGAGAGTTTTTTTGATCGCCGCGCGCCAGCGCTGCAGGTGCGCCTGCACCTGCGGCGAGGCGAAGGTGGGCGAAAAAGTCCGCGCTGCGTGCCAGGTGATTTCCAGCTCCGCGAGGTTGGCAATCAAGCCGGTGCCCAGCGCCGCCAGGTGGGCAGCGCCCAGCGCGGTACTTTCCAAGTAGCGCGGCCGCTGTAATTCGATCCCCAGCATGTCGGCCTGAAATTGCATCAGCAGGTCGTTGACCGCAGCGCCGCCGTCCACCCGTAAGGCCTGCAGCGGCACGCCGCTGTCCGCCTGCATCGCTTCGAGCAGGTCGTGGACGGCAAAGGCCATCCCCTCGAGGGTGGCGCGCGCCAGGTGGGCGCGGGTGGTGCCGCGGCTGAGCCCGCAGATGAGCCCGCGCGCCTGCGGCTGCCAATAAGGCGCTCCCAGGCCCGTCAGCGCCGGGACCACGACGACGCCGCCGCTGTCCGGCACCTGCCGCGCCAGCGGCTCGACCTCGTCGCTGTCGCCGATCATCTGCAGCCCATCGCGCAGCCACTGCACCATTGCACCCGCGACGAAGACGCTGCCCTCAAAAGCGTAGGTGACCTTGCCTCTGAGGCGGCTGGCGATGGTGGTCAACAGGCCCGCGGGGCTCAGCGCAAATTCGGGACCGATGGGGCGCAGCACGAAAGCGCCAGTGCCGTAGGAGCACTTGGCCATCCCCGGCCGCAAACAGGCCTGCCCCACCAGGGCCGCCTGCTGGTCGCCAGCCACCCCGGCGATGGGCAGGCCGGCGGGCAAAAAGCCGAGGTCCACCGTGCGCCCAAATTCGTCGCTGTTGTCGAGCACCTCCGGCAGCAGGCTCGTTGGCACCTCGCCAAACAGGGCGCACAGCGCCGGGTCCCAGCGGCCGCTGCGCACGTCGTAAAGCTGCGTGCGCGAGGCGTTGGTGACGTCGGTGACGTGGCGGCGGCCGCCGGTCAAGCGCCAGATGAGCCAGGCGTCGATGGTGCCGAAGCGCAGCTTGCCGGCGCGCGCCTGAGCCATGCGGCCAGGGGTTGCCTGCAGCAGCCAGGCCAGCTTGGTGGCGGAAAAGTAGGGGTCGATGACCAGCCCAGTGCGGGCACGCAGAAAGGCGCCGTGGCCGGCCTCCTCGAGGGCCTCGCAGGCGGCGGCGGTGCGGCGGTCCTGCCAGACGATGGCATGGTGCTGCGGGCGGCCATCGGCGTCCCATAGGGCGACAGTCTCACGCTGGTTGGTGATGCCGATGCCGCGCAGCTGGCCCGGGCGCAGTCTCGCCTGCGCCAACGCGGCGGCAGCGGCCCTTTGAACCCCCGCCCAGATCTCCTCGAGGTCGTGCTCGACCCAGCCGGGCTGGGGAAATATCTGCGGCAGCTCCGCGTAGCCGCGGCCACACACCTCGATGCCACCGGAGGCATAGCGTACCACCAGCGCCGTGGTGCCGGTGGTGCCTTGGTCGAGGGCGAGGATGCAGGGCGGCATGAGGGATGTATACCCTTGTTAGGCGCCCTGCCCCAACAGCTCCTGGGCCATCTGCAGGGCACGGCGGCTGCGGCCCAGCACTTCCTGGCGTCGCTGGCGCTCCTGACCCTGCTGCTGCTGGGCTGCGGCGACGATCTGCTGCTGCTGGCGCAGCTCGGCGCTGAGGCGATCGAGACGAAGCTGAGTCTGCGCCTGCTGCGCCTTGAGCTCCACCAGGGTCGTCTCGCGCATGGTCAGCGCCTCCTGCATCTCCTCCTGCTGGGCCTGCGCCTGCTGGCGCTGGCGCGAGGCCGCCTCCGCCGCCTCGACCAGGGCCTGCTCGGCGACCATGCGCTGGGCGCCGCGTTCCTGGAGCTCCAAGATGGCCCGGCGGTGGCCATTTTGCTCCTGCTCGAGCAGCGCCTGCGCCTCGGCCGCCTGCGCCTGCTGCGCCTGCTGCTCGGCGGCGCTGCGCTCGGCCGCGGCCTGCTGCTGCTCGCGCAGCTGCTGCAGCTCCTCACGCAGCGCCTGCTCCGCCTGTTGGTGGCGCTCGCTTTGGCGCTGCAACTCGGCCTGCTGGGCCTGCAGCTGGGCGCCAAGCTCCTGTGCCCCCTGCTGATGGGTGCCGAGGCGCGCCTTGAGCTCCGCGAGCGCCTGGTCGCGCAGCGCCAGCTCGGCGGCATGCGCCGCCTGGCGGTCTTCCATCTGCAGCAGGTGTTGCTGCAGGCGCTGCTCGGCCTCGGCAAGGCTGCCCTGCAGGCTGCTGTGGGCCTCGGCGTGGGTACGCTGGGCCTGGGCCTGGCGCTGCCGCAGCGTCGCCACCTCCTGCTGCAGTTGCTCGTTTTGGGACTGCAGCGCAGCGCCTGCCGCCTCGCTGCGGCTCAGGCTGTCCTGCACCTGCGCCTGCTGCGCCTCTGCCTGGCGGTGGTTGCGGGCCAGCTCGTCGCGGTGGGAAGCTTCGAGGCGCTGGGCCTCGGCGAGCAAGGCGGCGCGCTCGCCGCGCTCCTGTGCCTGATGGGCGTCCCAGCGGGCATTGTCGTCGGCGAGGCGGGCGCTCGTTTGTGCCTGCGCCTGGCGCTGAGCAGCAATTTCGCTGAGGCTGCGCCGCCACAGGCCCTCGAGCAGGTCGAGCTCGCTTTGCCGCGCTTCCCAGGCCGTACGCTGGCGCTCGAGCTGCACCTCGGCGCGCTTGAGGCGGGCGCGAAAGTAAGCGATCTTTTCGTCGAAAGAGCCGCGCAAGGGCAGCGGCTCGTCGCTGGCCCAGTTGGTGGAGAAGAGGTCGCCGACGTCCTGGCGCCCCGGCCAATCTGATCCTTGCGGCGCCTCGGCGGCCGTTGGCTCGGCGACCTGCTCGTTCTGCGGCGCCGCTTCGCCGGCGATCGGGGCCGGGCGAATGAGGCTGTCGAGGGCTGCGTCTACGTCGTCCAGGTCCATGCCTACCCCACATACGGCGGCGCCCATGGCTGGCGCTGCTCCCGCTGAGGGTAGCGCGCGGCCCTCAGGGAAGTGAAAAAGCCTGCGCCGGCAGGGCGGCACCCACCTGCACGTCGCGCAGCTTGGCACGCCAACACAGGCGCGCCGGGCCACTGCCGAGGCTGCCACGCAGCTGGGTCGGCAGGCCATCGTCGCGCGGCTGTAAGAGCGCCATCTCGGCGGCGCCGGCCGGATCGGGCGGAGTTTGCTGCAGCGCCAGCAGGCGGCCGCTCGCCTGGTCCCACGTCGCGCGCGCCTCGCCGCCGCCAGCCAAAGGCCGGTGGCTGCGCAGCTGGCTGCCGACGAGGCACAGAGGCGCCGCCGGCGGCGGCACGAGGCGCGCCTGCAACGCGCCGACGAGCGCCTCCCAAGGCAGCGCCACCGGCAGGCCCAGCCACTGTGCCATGGCGGCGCCGTCGACGGGGCCGTGGCGGCGACGGTTGTCGGCCGCCGTCAGGGTGGGAAGGGTGCGGCCGTCACAGGCGACCGCAAAGACGACCCCCCCCTGCGGGCCAAACACGTCCAGGCGCAGCTGCGCCGGCGCCTGCACCGCCAGGCTGGCGCTGCCACGAAAGCGCTGGCCATCGGCGGCGGTGACCAAAAAGCGCACGTCGGCGC
>JBBSTS010000040.1:0-8600 GCA_038235675.1 Myxococcota bacterium
ACCACCAGTTGGGCTGCGGGCGCCATGCCGTCGAAGGGATCGTAGCGGCCGTTTCCCAGCCGATCGCCGGCGATGCTGCCGGCCACGTGGGTGCCGTGTCCCTCTTCAACGTCGCCGTCGTAGTCGTCGATCTCGGCATAATTGATGTAGGCAGCAATTTTATCGCCCGAGAAAAAGCATGAGGCGATGTCGACGCCGGTGTCGCAGACGCCGACGCGCTGGCCCTTGCCGAATAGGCCGTGCGACCAGATGCTCGGCCGCTGCGGCAGGGCGCTCTGCACGATGCCGTAGGAGTGGTCGTTGAGCAGCTTGCGGCGCTGATAGGGCTCGACGCTGTTGACCTGCGCCAGGCGCAGCAACATCGGCACCACGCGGCTGGTGGCGACGATGCGCAAAAAGTGAGAGCTGGGCCGGCCGCGGACCACATGGCCGCCGAGGCGCTCCACCGCCGCCGCAATGAGATCATGGTATTTGAGGTCCTCGAGCTCGACGACGTAGGTTTGCTGCTCACTGTCGGCCACCGTGCGCACCAGGCTGTGGCGCAGCCGCGACAGCCGCGGCGCCAGCTTCATCACCGCCGGTTGACGCACCACCGCCCGCACCCCTGGCTGAGCCCGCATCCAGGTAAGCTGCGCCGCATCGGCCAAAACCAGCAGGGTGTTCTGCGGCACGTAGCCTACCACCTCCACCCCCATGGCCTCCAGCGCCACGCGCTGGGCGTGGGTCACTGGCGCGCCATATTGCAGCAGCAGCCGCAAGGTGGCGGCCGCCTGCCGCCCCAACCTTGGTCCCGATGCCGGCTGGGCCGTGGCATGCAGCTGCGGCAGGTCGTCCCGCGTCAGGTCAAAACTGCCATAGTGGGTGTGTATCTGTTCGGGTGCGCTGGAAGCATGCTCGTAGGTAAAGGCAGCCGAGCTTGCCATAAGCGTCAGGCTCAACAGCCTTCGGGCAAAAGCAGGGACAGGGTACACCATACGAGATTAACGGCTCGGCGCAACAGACGCCACCTATTCTCTTTTTCCGCCGCGGCGCGGCGAAAGTCGATCTTTTCATTGCTATCGCATTAAAAAGGTTGCACCCTGTGAACTATGTTGTTATACACACAGGGCCTTTGAGCCCTGCGGTCGGTTTTTACGGGTGGCTGAGCCACAGTCTAACGTATGAATCCAAAAAAAGTGATTTAGTGAGGAAAAAAACATGCCATCAGAAACTCATCTTCCTGAGTATCTGCAGACGTTGTGGAAAGAAACCATACACAGCAAGAACATCGCTTTTTTAAAGCGGGCTTTAAGCACAGATATAAGCTTACAAGATCTGCTGGCCGTACTGCGCTTTGATGCTTTAACCATCGATCGCCGCAGCGTAACCTTGCGCGAGGTGCTGCGCGCGCAGCCGCTGGCGCTGCCGACGCCGGCCCGCAACCTCGACGTGGGTACGGCGGCCGCGCAGCCGCAGCCGCTGCGTCAGCCCCCTGCCGCTCCCCCGCCGCGCACCCGCCGTCGTCGCCATCAGACCTCGCGCATGAAAGACGTCTTGCTCGCCGCCATTCGTGCAGCAGACGAGGGGATCCGCACCCACGAGCTGTCGGATAAGCTAGAAAAAGAAGGGTTCGAGGGGGTCGGCACCGCCACCACCAACATCATCCTCAAGGCACTCGAGGGCGCCGGAATGGTGGTGAGCAACAACAGCCGACCGAAGGTTTGGCGCGCCAAGGTACAGGGTCGCCGCATGCCTGAGCCCATCGTCATTCGCCGCCCCGCGGAGCTGCGCGTCGTAAGCCCCGCAGACGGCGGTGTGGCCGCAAAGATTTCGGCCCAAGATGCCGTCGCCGGCGCCACGTCGATGGCGGCCGCCGCCCAGGCTGCCGTGGCAGCCGCCGCCAGCGCCGAGGCGCCGCACACCGAGCTGCTCAGCCAGGCCGAGGTCGCCGCAGCAGCGGCGCTGCTGCGTAAACGTTTCTTTAAGTAAGCAGCTGCGCCAGGTCGTCTCGGCTTAGCTGCGGGGCCCGATCGAGGCCGTCGAGCGTCGCCCCCACCAGGGCCCGCTTGGCGGCCTGCAGGGCGAGGATTTTTTCCTCGACCGTATCCTGCGCGATGACCTTGTGGACGAACACGGGCCGCGTCTGGCCGATGCGGTGGGCACGGTCGGCTGCCTGATCCTCCACCGCGGGGTTCCACCAAGGATCCATCAAAAAGACATGGTCGGCAGCGATGAGGTTAAGTCCCGTGCCGCCAGCTTTGAGTGAGATCAAAAACACCGGCGGACCGTCGGCGGCGGCAAAGGCCTGGACCACACCCTGGCGGTCGCGGGTGCTGCCGTCCAGGCGTAGAAATGCCATTCCCAGGCGCCGCAGCGCCGGCTCGATGAGGTCCAAAAACCCCGTCCACTGCGAAAAAACGATGGCTTTGTGCCCCTGCTCGACCAGCTCGCCAAGGGCCTCGCACAAGGCGTTCAGCTTCGCCGATGGCAGCGAAGTCTCAGCCTGGACACCCGGCACCAGCAACGGATGGGTGCAGGCCTGTCGCAGGCGCAGCAGAGTCTCCAGGGCCTGCATGACGTTGCCGCCCGCCTGCAGCTGTTGCAAAATGGCGGGCACGGCCACGGCGCGGATCCCTTCGTAGACTTCTCGCTCGCGGGCGCTAAGTACGCAGCGCATGACTTGCTCGGTGCGCGGCGGCAAATCGCGGGCCACCTCGCTTTTTTTACGGCGCAAAAAGAAGGGCCGGATCTGCTTTTGCAGGCGCTGGGCGACGCCGGCCTGTCCGGCAGCAATGGGGCGGGCATAGCGCTGCAAGAATTCTTCCAACGTGCCGAGGTGCCCGGGGTTTAAAAATTCGAAGTGGCTCCACAGCTCCTCCAATTTATTTTCCATCGGCGTGCCGCACAGAGCCAGGCGGCAGTGGGCGGGCAGGCGCCTTGCTGCGCGCGCCAGTTGGCTGTGGGGATTTTTAATGTTCTGCGCCTCGTCGAGCACCAAAATGGCCCAGGGATGCGCAGAGAGGCTCTCGGCATCCAACCGCATGACGCCGTAGGTGGTGAGGGTGACGTCGGACTGCGGCTGCAGGGCTCGGCGGCTGCCGTGGTAGAGGTGCACGCGCAGCTCGGGCCTAAAGCGCTGCAGCTCGGCGGCCCAGTTGTGCAGCACGCTGGTCGGCGCCACCACCAAAGTTTTTTTCCCGGGCAAAAAACAACAGAGGGTCTGCAGAGTTTTTCCTAGCCCCATGTCGTCGGCGAGCAGGCCGCCGAGCTGAGCATCGCGCAGGGCGGCGAGCCAGTTGACGCCATCTTGCTGATAGGGGCGCAACAGGGCCGCCAGAGGCGGCGCCAGCGCCACCGCTTGCAGCTTCCCATCCTTGCCGAAAGCCGCCAGCAGGGGCGCCAAATCGGCCGGCAGGGGCTGCGCGAGGTCGTCAAACAGCTGCGCCGCAACCCGGCGTGCCGCCGGCGGCAGCGCCCCCTTTTCTTGGCGGGCCGCCAACAGGTCGCGCAGCAGCTCGCCGTGCTGGACCAAAAAAGCCTGCGGCTGGGGGACGAAGCGGCCGTCGAGCAGCTGCACCAACGGACTGTTGCAGCTCCAAGCCCGCAGCACCGCCTCCGCGCTGGCGCGGCCGGCTGCGACCCCGCCGGCGACGGCCGGCAGCTCGAAGTGAACCTCCAAGGCGCCCTGGCGATAATCAATCTGCGGCTGCAGCTGGGCGGTGGAGGCGAAGGTGGCGCTGGCCGCCAGCGCTGCAGGTCCACCCAGATCGTGCTGCCGCAGCGCATCGGCCATGGCCAACGCGGCGGCGCCCAAAAACAGCTGACGAGGGCCAAAGCGCAGGCCCAGGGCCTCGGCCTGGGCGCGCAGGTGCGCCTCCGCAGGGCGATCGCGGCGCGGGTAGGGGCCGTGCAGATAAATCAGCTCGTCGCCCTCGAGCTGGGCGCAGGCGGCGGCGCCCACGGGGGCATAAGTCAGGGACGTGCGGGTCCAAAAGCCGTCGAGGGGGGCGCCCTGGGGCTCGTCGCTGCCGAAGGTCTCCACCTGCAGCCGCAGCGGCACCGCCACCTCGGGCGGCAGCGCCTCTTCGGCCCCGGCCAGCGGCAAGGCAGCCTGCAGGCGTGGCAGCAGCTGCTCGCGGAATTTTCCCAGCTGCGCCGGCGGCACCAGCTGGCCGCGTTGCAACGCTTCGAGCTGCGCCGGCGGCAGCGCCACCGGCACCTCGGCGTGCAGGCTGTTGCCGAGGCGCACGACCCCGTTGACGAAACGCTCGCTGGCGCCGCCGCGTCCTACTGCTTGTACCCACAGGCCCTCGGGCCGACGGCTCAGGCGCAGCTGGCGGTTGGGGCGGGCCGGCCCCACGGCGATGGGACGGCCGTCCAGGCGCACCGCATCGCTGTTTTGCATCGCCGCCAGGGCGGCGGCGGCCAAGCCGGGCGGCAGCGGCCCGCTGGCGTAACCGCGCAGGGCGCGCTCCACCGCGTGGTCGAGCGGGCGCAGGGCGACGCCAGTGGGCGCAGACAAAGAGGCGATGGGCTGCGGCGGACTGCCGTCGCGGATGCACAGGCGCTGTAAGGCCAGGGCGTGGCCCTGCCGTCGCCAGTCGTAGGCGAGATAGGCGAGCGTTTTGACCGCCGGCGGCCGTCGCGGCACCGCGACGCCGGGCGGCGGCGTCGCCGACGGCGCCGCATCTGAGGTGCCGCCGTGGCGCAGGGCGATGGCGGCGGCGGCAACGTGCGCACAGGCGTCGCTGTCGTCGTCCACCGGCCCATCGCAGTCGCAGCTCCAGTCCTGAGCGTCGATGAACAGGCTGACGGTGAAGGGCATGTTGCGGCCGCCAGGGGTGCCGACGCGCACCTCCAGCGCATCACCGCGGCGCAGCTGACCGAGCACCATGCCCGCACGCTGCAGCTGCACACCGCGCGACCATAGGGTGGGCGAGCAGGCCTCGCGCACGGCCGCCAAAAATGCCTGCATGGGGGATGGCGCCCCTTACGAGGAAGCGCGCGCCGCGGCGGTGACCTGTGGTCGAACCCGCGACATGCCGCCGTCGACGCCCCAGATTTGGCCGGTGATGAAGGCGTGGCGCGGGTCGAGCAAAAAGGCCACGGTGGCGGCAATGTCGTCGGCGGTGCCGATGCGCCCCAGCGGGTGCAGCGCCGCCGATGCCTTGGCCATCGCCGGCGAGCCGGTAAGCGATTTGGTCAGCGGCGTGTCGATGAGGCCAGGGGCGACGGCGTTGACACGGATGTTGGCGGGCGCGTAACTGGCGGCAGCCGACTGCGTCAGGCCGACGATGCCGCCTTTGGCCGCGGCGATCACCTCGTGGTTCGGCAGGCCAAAGCGCGCCGCGACGGTGGACATCAGGACGATGGCGCCGCCGTGTGGGCGCGCCATCTGCTTGACAGCGCTGCGCAAGACGAAGAAGGCCGAGTGCAGGTTGATGGCCAGGTGCTCGGCGAAGGTGGCGTCGCTCGTCAGGTGCAAAGGCTTGAGGTAGAGCGAGCCAATTAAGTTGACCACCGCCTCGATGCGCCCAAGGTGCGCCTTGGCAGCCTGCATGGCCGCCTCGACCTCGTCGCCGTGGCGGGCGTCGCAGGTGGCCGAGCCGCTGTTGGGGTAGGCGGCGACCAATTCCTCTAGCCGCGCCGCGTCACGGGCGACGAAAAACATCTGCGCGCCCTGGGCGTGCAGATGGGCGCATAGGGCGCGGCCGATGCCGCCGGTGGCGCCAAAGATGACGGTGGCGCAGGGCGGCGGATTCTCGATGGAGGTCTTCATGCTTTGGACATGCCGAAAAGAGAGAGGCCGCGCAAGGTGAGGGAAGGTCGCAGCCCCAGTGTCCATCTCTAGAGGTCTCCTCTAAGGCTCCAGCTGCGCCAACAGCTGCGCCACCGCCGCACGGCTTTGCGCCGACTCCGCCTGGGCTGGCGGCTGGCGGGCCTGCTCGGCCAGCCAAGCAGAAAAAGTCTGCTGCAGTTTTTGCTTCGCCGCGACTTCTCCGGTGGCGGCAAAGAGGCGGTAGTAGGCGATCCCAAGATTTTTCTGCGACGGCGGCGGCAGCGGGTGGACGCGCGCGGCGCCCTCGAGCAGGGCGATGGACTGACGCAGGCTCGGCACCGCCGAGGTCGACGCCTGCGACGCCGCGCCCACGAGCAGCTGCGGCGCCAGTGCCTCGGCACTCGGGGCGATCTGCGCCTGCATCAGCGCCTCCCAGGACGAGGGCCGCGCCGGCAGCGGCATCGCCGCCTGCAGCGCGCGCAGGATCGCCAGCGACGTGCCCTCGGGCGGCGTCGGCGGCATTGCTTGGGGGAGGATCTGCTGGCACAGGCCGGCCTGCTGCAGGCGGTAACGCGCGCGGTGCTGCGGCGTCAGGATCGAGCGGTGGTCGCACTGAAAAATTGGCCGGCCGCTGGCAAGGTTGGCCCTTAAAAAGGTGGCGAGCGAGAAAGCTGGCGGATTTACCGACGCGGCTTCGCGTAAGAGGGTGCCCGGGTAGTGTAGGCGGGCGTCGTGGCGGCGCACCTTTTGGCGGTACCAGGGCGCATGCATCAGCTCGACGCTCAAGACGGTGACGTCGGGGCGCAGCCCCTCACAGGCCTGCAGCGCGCGCAGAGGGTTGAACATGTGCTCGCCGCGGCACAGGACGATGGCGTTTTGCGGCAGGCTCGCCAAGGTGGTGCGGCCAACCTGGTCGAAGAGGTTGAGGGGGGCGCTGCTGCCGGCGGCACCGTTGTGCAGCAGCAACAGGGCGGCAAGGCCCGCGGGCAGGGCGCCTCGGACAGGCGGCGGCAGTGCGAGGTGGGAGATGCCCAGCTGTGCCCCCATGCCGGCCAGCGCGCAGCAGATCAGGTGCAGCTGCAGCCAGAAGCGCGACTGCATTTCCAGATGGACCGGCACGTCCACCGGCAGATCGGCGAGGAGAAAAAAAGCGACCGCGTAAAGCGCACCGCCACCGCCCCACGTCAGGGCGAAATGGCGCTGCGCGGGCGTGAGCTGGCGGCGCAGGGCCACAAGCGCCAGCAGCCCGGCGGGAACCATGCCGCAGCTGCCATGCATAAGGTCGGCGGCCCACAGCCCGAGCAGGCGCAGAAACTGCCCCGACGGCGTGCCCTCGGCAGCCGAGCTGAGGTGAAGAGTGCCGTATTCGCTGCGCAGCACGTGCCGCAACAAACCCGTCACATGCGAGAGGTCGCCCCATCCCCACGGGCTGTTGGAGTCGAAGAGCCAGGGCATCAGCGCATAGGGCAACAGGCTGGCGAGGGCCCAGGTCACGAAAAAGGCCCGCGACCACGCCCGGGCGCGATGCACCGCCCACAGCAGCGGCGGCAGCAAAAAAAGAAAGGTCTGGTGGTTGCCGAGCGCCAGGCCCAAAAGCGCCGCGAGGGCGACGGCGCTGCGCCGCGCGCGTGCCGCCGATGGCGCGCACAACATCGCCGCGCTCTGGGCCATCGCCGCGGCCACCGCAAGGTTGTTCAGCGCAAAGACGTCGGCACTGGTGGCAAAGCGCCAGGAGAGGTCCAGCAGCGCGAAGCACAGCGCCGCGAGCAGGCCCCCGGTACTGTGGCGCCAAAGGGTGATCAGGGCGCGCAGAAGCAGGGCCGCCGCCCCGGCATTGGCAGCCGCGGACAGCAGGTTGAGGCGCTGCGCGGCGCTGCCCCAAGGCAGCGCCAAAAATGGTTTGGCGAAAAGGATGTAGGAGGGATAGCCGGGGGGATGCGGCGCCGCCCGGCTGCAGGCTGCTGCCAGCAGCTCACCGCCGTCGCCGCCGGTCAGGCCAGGCGCCAGGGTGTGGACGTAGAGACAGAACAAAGCCGCCGCCAGCGCGACGGGCAAAATTTGGGGCCAGCGTGGCATAGAACCCAAGTCTGCAATGTATTGCCCGCCGGCGCAAATGTCGCCGGACGAATGGGCCTTAGCCCTCCTGGCCGAGGTAAACGGCCCGCAGCATCCCCTCATGCTGAGCAATTTCTTTGGTCACGTTGGCGAGTTGGTCACATTGCTGCGAGGTCGGCTGGCCGAGGCTGTCGAGCTCAGCCTGTCGCTGCCGCAAAAAGACGAGGGTGTTGGCGATGGGTGCCGCCGAGCTCTGCGCCATCAAACAGGCTCGCACGTCGGCGCGCGCCGCAGGGCGAAGGCCGGCGCTGCGTTGCAGGATGGCCTGAAGCTGCGTGACGTCGAGAACTTTATAGGCCGCAAAGGCCGGACGAAATTGCAGCGCGCCCTCGTCGCACAGCAGCCGCAGCGTCTTTTTGGTGTCGTTTTCGGAGAGCTTGCAGGCCTGCTGCAGGGCGCTGCCGTGCAGATAGCCGGGCGCCTCTTGCAACAGGGCCTGCCTTTGCTGGGCATCGCGGTGCCGACGCAACCGGCCAACGGCGGTGGCCAGCAGCAAGGCCGCACCGGTGCCGACGACAAAACCGACAAACAAAAAGCAGGCGAGGATAGGGTTGCTAAAATAAGTGCCCACGAGCCCTGCTGCCACGCCCAACGACAGGGCGACGGCCCCGCCGCGAATGAGCCCGGTATGCAGAGGCCGGCGTCCGCCGAGCAAAATCGGCAGGTCTTTTCTTTGCTGCAGGACGCGAAAGGTGGCCTGCACCGATGGGTTTCTGGCTGTGCAAAC